>JAJRZO010000487.1 GCA_024275215.1 Candidatus Zixiibacteriota bacterium
AAGATTACACTATATGTAACATCATCGCTTTTGTTTTTGTTATCGGACAATCACCTCAAACGCTTGGCGAAATCGGGCATCCATCTGTGCTGTGAAGCGACATTCTTTGCTCAAACAACATAACTCACTACAACACATACTATTACAAAAGCAAAAGAAACGGCACTTTCCGATGGTAATCTTCAACAAAAACTCAGACACTGTAAGTCCAATATCGCAAAATCATCCAATCGGCGCAACTTTATATGCTCCCGGGTTTTCTCAAAAAATTCCGTACTAAATTCCAACATGAACATTCCTGCCATAAATGGTCTTGAGAAAACACTGTAAAGTGCAGACAGTGGTTGTGCCGCTGTGTCAAATGTCCTGATTTGTTGCAGATACAACAAACGAATTCTCAGCGCACGGCCACTGCAAGCACTGTAATTCCGTTATTGCGAGCGACAGAAAAGTATGTTTTTTGTGTCTTTCCTGACAAAACGAATCTATGTTCACTATCTATTTTGAGCTATCTTGACGATAAAATAATGACTGCACGGATTCCGGATATTCTTGTTCAACAGCGTAGTTGATGATACTATTACTATTCGGGATTGTAGTTATTAGCAGGGATGCGAATCAAATTGGTTAAAAATCTCCTGAAAAAATCTCTTTCGGGGTTGGGGTACTATCGTCTTCTCCGAAAACTGAAGAAACCCGACAGCCAGAGGCTCCTGATACTGATGTACCATGATCTTGAGGATGGCTCTGCTCCTGATTCTGCCGGATCAATACTCAGATCAAGACCGGACAGGACCCAGTTTGAAGCGCATCTGAGAACAATTCATGACTGCGGCAAAGCAATAGCAGTTGACGAAGCTGTAGATACTATTAACGAAATGGGGGAACTCCGCGAGGATTCGATAGCAATTACATTCGATGATGGATACGAGTCTGTCTATCATGTTGCATATCCTCTCCTGCAGAAATACGATATTCCTGCGACTGTTTTCCTCACAACGGAATGGATAGATGGAGAATTCAGTCTATGGTGGGAAGATCTTACCGACATGATTGCCGGCATCGATTCGATCAGGAATTCGATTCGCAGTATACTTGATGTTGTCGATCTGAAGGAGGTGCCGACAAAGTGCGACGATCAAGATGATCTGGAGACGAAAGCATATCTGCACGAAGTACTTGCAGATTATTTCAGAGGATTGCCCAACGGGGATATTGCTCGGTACATGACAGAGCTGTCCTCGATGCTGAATTTCGAGAGACCTGATAATCAGCCAAAACCACTCAACTGGGATCAGATCAGGGAAATGTCTGAAAACGGAATACGATTCGAGTAGCACACTCGCACTCATCCCAATCTGAGAGATTGTGATGAGAATTATCTGGAAAAAGAATTGCTTGAATCCAAAGCTGAAATCGAGCGAAAGATCGAAAAACCAGTGACCGGTTTTGCCTACCCATACGGGCAGGATGTCGAATCCTACCGAAAAACCAGGTTAATCCTTTCAAGGAACGGATTTTCTTACGCTTGTACATCAAGTCCGGGAATCAATGACAAAAGCACTGACCCATTTCTGCTTTACAGAGAGACACTGCCGACAACAGCATCAAAGGCCATTCTGAACAGGGAGATCAATCTCGACTTCATACGCTGAAGTGTGATGTAGTCACTATGCAGAACAGGAATCTCACAGATGTTTGATGAGCTGAAAAATCTTTCAAAGCACTCGCTCGTCTATATGCTTGGCTCGATTGCCAGCAGGATGATCGGATTCATCATGATTCCGGTTTATACGAGATACCTGACTCCCTCAGATTACGGGATACTCGAACTCGTCAGCCTGACGATCGACATCGTGGGAATGCTCGCGGTGCTCGGCATCAACAGCGCCATAACAAGATTCTATTACGAATACAAAGAGCAGAATGAGCGAGACGAGGTTATAACAACCGCGCTGATTTCAACATTCGCCCTCGCAATGATTCCGACCACAATACTGATCCTGAATGCAAACTGGTTATCAACACTGGTGTTTGATAAACCCGATTACGCATACTATTTCCAGTTGCTTCTGCTAAGCAATTTCCTCGACCTGATACTGATGATTCCGATGACGGTGCTGACAATCAGAGAGAGATCGAAAACCTATGTTGTCTTCTCGATGATCCGGCTGGCGGTTTCGCTGTCACTGAACATCTACTTTGTAGTAATTGCAGAGATGGGCATAGTCGGCATTCTGTATAGCGGTCTGATCTCGGTGGCTTTCAGTGCAGTTTTGCTATGCTTTGTGATCTTCACGAGGATGAAAATCCGCTTTTCTGCCATCAAAGCAATGCAGATGATAAAGTTCGGAGCGCCGCTGGTCGTAGCTTCGTTCGGGACATTCATCCTGAATTTCGCTGATCGGTATTTCCTCGAACATTTCAGTACACTGAGAATGGTAGGGCTTTACGGGCTCGGCTACAAATTCGCGATAGCTCTCTCTCAACTCTTGCACGGACCATTCAATCTGATGTGGAATGTCTTCATGTTCAAAATCGCTGATCGCAAAGATGCAAAACAGATATATGCAAGGGTGATGACCTACAATTCATTCGTAGTAATCCTGTTTGCGCTTGGAATGGCGGTGTTGATCAAAGATGTCCTGAAAATCCTCGTGACATCAGAGTTTCTCGATGCCTATAAAGTCGTACCATTTATTGTGGCGGGTTTCTATTTTTATTATATGATGCCGATTCTTGATGTCGGGATAATGCTGACAAAAAAGACATATCTGCGAGCAATCAATGTCACCGCGGCAGCCATTGTCAATCTCGTCCTGAATTATACTTTGATTTCACAATTCGATATGATGGGCGCGGCATACGCAACTCTATTGTCTTATGCGTTTCTTTCGATTCTCACTCTAGTCGTTTCGGGACGAGTTTATAGCGTGCCATACGAGTATTTTCGCTTGGCAAAAATGTATGTAGCCGCATTATTGCTCTTTGTGATTTGCAGGGCGATAGAACTCGATTCACCTGTTCTGGCCATAGCGGTCAAGACTCCGATAGCATTGTGCTTTCCACTCGTGCTGATACTGTTTAAGTTTTATGACGAGAAAGAGAAGAAGAAAATTCGTGAAATAGCCGGTGAGTTGCTCAAGAGAATAAGAAACTGGAAACAGCGTGATGTCCGCAAGTCTGGAACAACATAAAGAATTGATGATGCAACCAAGTCAAGGATGTCTGATATCCAATGGATAAAACAATCAGGAATAGCAGGAAGCCACCTTTCGATGACGAGGCGACTCGTGAAGTAACAGCTTCACAGACCGGATTGACCTGGAAACACATCTCGTATGTGATTCTGGCACTTGTTGCAATTGCTGCCGGCTTTCTTCTGCTTCAGATACCGGAAAAATACGAGCTTTCGGTCGTATTCGCCGTGCCGGGAATTCTTACCGGTCTTCTTATACTGGTGAATCCATTCATCGGGGTATTTATCTACATACTTTTCGATTACTTGAGACCTTACGATCTTGTTCCAGCGCTGCTCTATCTCAGGATTCCATTGATAGTACTCACTTTGACAACATTGGCATGGGTTTTGAAGATATCAAGGACAGGAGTAATCTATTGGAACAGGCTGAGTTGGCTGTATCTCTTCTTCGTTGCGCTTGTCGGTTTCACGGTTGTTTCGGCCAACAACTACTACTTTGCACTGACAATGTTCAAAGTGCTGCTCCCCGCATTTGCATTATTCGTGATAGCTTCAGATGTTGTAAACACTCAGAGTCGTTTCAGAACACTCGTTTGGTTGCTATTGCTGATTCACATGTTTCTTGCGCTCAAGGGAACATATAACTATCTGATCGGTTACGGCGCTGCTGGCGCTCAACGTACATCAGGTGCGGTGGGGACATCGTTCCTTGCCGATGAAAATGACTTCGCGCTGACTCTCAACATGATGATTCCATTCGCATTTTTCACAGTCACATACGCAAAAAACTGGTTTACGAGAATAGTTTCTATTCCAATACTTATTGCTCTTACTTTCGGTGTGGTTTCAAGTTTCTCTCGCGGCGGATGGGTTGGGCTGGTAGTTGCAATTGTATTTTGCCTGCTGCGTTCGAGACGGAAAGTATTGATGTTAATAGTGGTCATAGTGCTTACGGCCACTCTGATAGCAGTAGCTCCATCTGAATACTGGACAGAGATTGAAACAATCTCAGATACGGGTGAAGCGACTGCGACGACAAGATTGCACTATTGGCACGCGGCTTTCAGAATGTTTATCGATCACCCTATTGTCGGCGTTGGTGCGGGAAACGGTGGAATTTACATGCCGGAATATGTAACCGGTTACAAGAATCCTGAGAAGCAGTGGGGCAGGGCGTTTCATGGTACTCTGCCGCAGATTCTTGCTGAACTTGGGATCATCGGAATCAGTCTTTATCTTGCCATGATCTTCTTCGTTTTCAAACAACTATCGAGAATCAGAAGGAAAGCCCTTGAATCCGGCAACCTAAGCGATACCGTTCGGTTTGCTGATTCGATTATGGGTGGGATTTTAGCGTATCTTGCTTCCGCCACATTTCTTTCGACTGCTTACTACCCTCAGTTCTGGACTATGATTACATTCGCGATGATTCTGATGAGATTATCTGATACATCGAGTCAGTCGAAGCTAAGCATGTCAAAGCAGCAAATGGCACTCAGTAGCGAGGAACAAGATACGGGCGATGAGTTGACTATATGATTGAAATAATCGAATACAACGAAAAATACGAAAAAGTCTGGGACGATTATGTCGAGAAATCGCCTGAGGCGACCATTGCTCACAGGTTTGGATTCCGAAATGTTATCGCAAAATCTCTCGGCCACAAACCCCGCTATCTGCTTGCCACAAATGACGGCGCCGTGGCCGGAATTCTTCCACTGTTTATTGTCACGACATGGTGGAGAAAGAAATATGTTGTCTCCATACCCTGGCTCGATTACGGTGGTATCTGTGCCGATGACCGCGAGACAGTTGTAAGCCTGCTTGACACAGCGAAATCGATCACCAAAGAGGAGCGCGCCGAATTCCTCGAATTGAGATCTGTCAAATCAAATGACCTCAGCCTTGAACTGAGACTCGATAAAGTATCGTTCATTCTCGATCTTCCGGATGACCCTGATGTTCTCTGGAAAGCATTCGACGCCAAGCTAAGGAATCAGATTAGGAAGTCTGACAAATCCGGATTGACGACACGCATCGGCGGAGCGGAATATCTCGACAGTTTTTACAGCGTGTTCGCACAGAATATGCGCGATCTCGGAACACCCGTATGGGGTAAGGACATGTTCAGCAATGTGCTTGAGGCTTTTCCTGGAGAGGCCGAGATCATACTTGTCGACAAGGGCGACAAGGTAATCGAGGGCGGTCTTATCCTGAGCGGAAAAGGCACACAGTATGTCCCGTCGGCGTCATCACTTCGGTCAGAGATCAAGTTCTGTCCTAATC
>JAJRZO010000488.1 GCA_024275215.1 Candidatus Zixiibacteriota bacterium
AAGAAGCTCTGCGGATCAGGGAAAAATCCGGAGGCAAAATCACCGCGGTCTCTGTCGGTGGCAAGGAAACTGAAGTCGCGCTCAAAGAAGCTCTTGCGCTTGGTGTGGATGAAGCCGTTTGTTTCGATGATCCATCGTTCGAAAATTCTGACGGACAGGCAATCGCGTATATTCTGGCTAAAGGGATAGAGAAGATCGGGAATTGCGACCTGGTGCTCTGCGGAAAACAGGCTGTCGATTCTGACAATGCGATGGTCGGTCCTGCAGTCGCAGAGAATCTTGGTGCAGCCGAAGCGATGTTCGTCAGAAAAGTCGAAAGCTATGACGATTCGTCGATAACAGTCCAGCGAATGACTGAAGATGGCTACGATACATGCGAACTTACTCTGCCTGCAGTGCTGTCTGTCGTGAAAGAAATCAATGAGCCACGGCTTCCTTCGCTGAAAGGTAAAATGAAAGCGAAAAAAGCTCAGATTCCGCATTGGTCAGCAGATGATCTGGGTGTCGACTCATTGCGTGTAGGAGCTTCCTCGTCAACCAGAATAGAAAAAGCGGAGAATCCCCCACCGAGACCCGAAGGCGAAATGATTACCGGTGAAACACCTGAAGAAATCGCAGACAAGCTGTTCACAAAACTGCGTGAAAATCAGGTAATCTGAAGCATAGTCCATTTGTGTCAGGTCATACCTGTGGCAAACTACAGGGAAGACCTGACACAACATTAATACGATATACACCATTAGAATTTCAAGCAGGAAGCCGACACTGTCATTCCAGCGCAGGGGAGTGTCGCAAAACCTGCCCTGAGTGCTCGCAGATGCTGTGTTGTAACTGTCTGCAATGCAATATGCTGAATGCACAGCAGCCAGCTACTGTGTGCACTTTTGTATCAATATCAGGTTTTTCGACAAGCCCGCAGGCGTATTATAACATTCACGTATTCAACAGATTCCCGTCTTCACGGGAATGACATATTCCATGTTCCTTGTTCAATCAAGTCTTGCGCCGAAAGTGTATGACATGACTGAAGGATACATCTACATCCGGCTTTTCAATAACGGTGTGTGAGTTATTTATAGACAGTCTGAACAGGGGGCTGCTCCCCCTTTGAATACAAAGTTCACCAGCCCTACAACATCAAGAAGATCAATCTTACCGTCACAGTTAATGTCTCCTGCCTGAAATAGTTCTGGTGACGGTCCCTGGTTGTAGATATACGCGATCAGGAAAACAATGTCATCCATATCAATAGTTCCGATTCCATCGGCATTGCCACAAATCTCAGAAAGTTTGACTACTGTCACTGAGCAGGGACTTGATCCGTAGATTGGAGGGTAGCCGGAACCCATATCTGGATTGGCCGGCGTATGTTTGAATGCCGAGGCGGAGTTGAGCAGGCTTGAGTCAAAATGAACAATAAACTTTCCCGGCAGGTTTTGCTGGTTTTTGACAGCGAGAGATATGTCGGCAACTTTGTAAGGCTCCCCAACTGGCAGTAAGCTGCCGGAGAATGCAAGTGCGCCATACTGAAAAGCGTTGATTGTGTCGTCAGGGAGTCTTGCGATCATTGTTCCTCGGAGATTTCCCATATCGGGGGTGACGATCACCGTGTCGATAACTATATTGGAGTCAAGCGCTGGAGTCCAGTCCTCGCAACTTGTTCGGATTGCAAATCCATGCTGGAATCCGCCAAGACTGTCGTCTGTAAAATGCCATGCTTCAATCGCGAACAAAGTGTCGTGCGGGGTGAGCACCCATATCGAATCGACAGGCATCAATCTGCATGTGTCTCTTATCCCCGGATCGGGGCTTTGTAACTGGCTGGGCGATACTACGGAAGAGCAGACAATCAGCAAAGTTGCCATAAAGAAACATAGGGCAAACGTGCAATTAAATCTCTTGTTGGCCGGAGGCATCATCCTTGAAAACTCCCTTGAGACGAAATGATATGGATTTGTTTGAAACTCTGCAAGATAAACTGAGATGGTGAAGGGAGTAAATTCATCTGAAACCCGCTATGTTGCGAGTTGCAAACGCAGAAAGTGCGTCAATATTTTTTTGTGGTTATTCAACATTATATGAATAGCGGCTGTGTCTATGTTATTAGTTTGTTAGTATTCAATAAGATATAGGTGCGCAATAAATCACGATTAATAAAAAAAGCGCTTGACAAATTCTGCGCCATTGTGTAAATAGCTACTGGAGAGATTATATCTAAGACAATTGCAACAAGTTAATGAATGGTGAAAGCCGTTTTCAATAGTAGGAGGCGACTGATATGAAGCCTGCCGGACTTCTGAAACTCATTATTTTGAGTTTCGCTTTGGTTGCTTTTTGGCTCGCTTCCGCTCCAGGCTCTGAGCATCCCTGGGATGAAGATGAAATAGTTGCCAGTGACAGCACTGGCGCCAATCACGACAATCCTGCTGAGCCGGGAGACGGAGAAGATCTAAATGTTCGCATGTTCCTTAATGTTCCGCAATTCTTCAGGCCTGTCGGTTTCAATGTGATGTTTATCGGAATCGGTCAGGAGAAGAACGCGACGCATCGAAAAAGTTTAGTGCCAGGAACCAAAAAGCCATTGTCTGATCTGCCTGTTTTAAGGTTGATCGAGCATAAAAAATGAGTGCAGACCCAAGCAAGACTGAACACGTTGCCACGGGAAGCCTGGATCACATTGAGTTACTGATTAGCGAACTGAAAATCGACGACGCGGCTCAGGAGCTTGAAAATTACAGGTCAAGGCTGGAGGCAAACCCAAACCCAATAACCAGGGGATGGGAACTGTATCTTTCTGCCCGAATATCTTTGTCCCGTACAGACTATGCTACTGCTCTGGAACTTGCCAGGAAGTCTTTCGAACTACTTCGTGCGACAACAGAAAACAGCAAGATTGGCAAGATCCTCTTTCTCCTCGCCAGGGCATATATGGCTCTTGGTGATATGGAGGGAGCTGAGACTTATACTCGCGATGCACTTGCGGCATTTCGCAGGACCAGGGATAAGGCCGGCATATTCAGTTGCTACAATAAGCTGGGTTATGTTCACTTCGTTCGTGGTAACTATAAGAAATCGGCTAAATATCTTGAGAGTGCGATTGAAAGTCTGCGCACACATGCCGCGGACAATGAAAAGGCAGCTATTTCGCTTGTGCGGTATTCGGCCAACCTTGCAAGAGTATATATTCTTACGGGTGATTGGAACAAGGCTGCCGAACTGCTCGAAGATTGCATCGAGAAGAATCATCAGTATGGAATTAAACGTTCTCTGATCATTAATCTTCTCTCTCTCGGATACCTTTCGACTCTAAAACGAAGCCAGCGTCACGCATGGTATTGTCTTGAAGAAGCGAGACACATGATAGAGAAGGAACCTCGATATGTTCGTGAGGCTGTGATTCTCAAAGAATATCTTGGTAAGTATTATACTGAATTCGGTGAGCCTGATAAAGCCGTTAAGATTCTCTCCGCAGGACTGAGTGAAGCTGACCAGATAGCTCCGGACAGTGCATTGACATCGCAGCTTTGCAGGCTTAGGGCTGAGGCACGGCTTTCACTTGGAGATTTCGAGGATGCTCTCTCTGATGCGGCACGCGCACTTACAGTTGCCGAGAAACTGGGTGAGAAAATCGAGATAGCTCATTCGCAGCGCATTGAAGGTATTGCCAGAGTTCGTCTCGGAGAGCAGAAGCGTGGCATGAAGTGCCTGCATAAGTCAGAGGAAACATTCAGCGAACTTGGCGACAAATATGAAAAGGCACGAGCACTTCTCGACTTTGCCTCTGACGCATTTACCCATAATTCCGAGTATGACTATCGCCGGGCGCAGGCTCATATTGTAACTGCAAGATTTACATTCGAGGAGCTGGAGAACAGATATTATATCGCCGAGAGCTGGATGGTTGAGGCTGCTCTCCACGAGAGATATGGCAAGTATGACCTCGCGCTGAAAGCTGTCGAGGAAGCCGAAAATCTGTTCGGTTCGTTAGGAGAGATTGACAGGAACCGAATGGTTCGCGCGATGCGGCAGACATTGCAGTCGCGACTTATTGAATATGCTCTGTCACCTCAGAATGAGTTCCTTCTGTTCAAGGAGTATCTTAGTGACAGCGAGTATTTGAATGTTCGGCAGGGTAATCTTGCTGTCAATCTTGATGTTCTCACGAGACGAATCGGTGCGGATTGTGCTATTGTGGCAGTCAGTAACCCTGCTGATGGCAACTTCAAGGTGCTTGCCACGGCAAGGATTGATGAAGATCGGGCGGCGGATGTGCTTAAACATGTATCATCGTCTGGCCTGAGCGACCTTAATGGCAGGCCTGTGTTTGCATCGGCTCCGGATTTCGCGGGAGTCAATGGTTTTTCCGGTGTGATCAGTCAGTTCCCGGAAGCAACAAGCATAATGCTACTGCCGCTTAGAATATCTGATCGTGAAACAGGTCTGCTCCTTGTCACAAGAGACGCTTCGAGTCTTGGCGGCAAGTTCTTTGGCCAGCGTGACCTGAATTTTGCTGTGGCATTCTCCGATGTGGTTGCTTTCAAAGCGATTGAAGAGGAGCAGCAGGCCTTAGCCGAGGACAATCTTCGCCTCAGACAACAGCTTAGTGAAAAATGTGCATTCCCGAATGTGATCACTTCCGATGAAGTGATGTTGCGCATGCTCGACAGAGTTGTGCAGGTTAAGGATTCGCCCATATCGATCCTGATTGAAGGCGAAACAGGATGTGGTAAGGATTTGATTGCCCGCGCGTTGCATTATAACTCAGTCAGGGCTGGAAAGCGTTTCATCAGTGTCAACTGCGCAGCGCTTCCTGAGACTCTGCTTGAGAGTGAACTGTTTGGATATAAGCGGGGAGCTTTCACCGGCGCTGATCGTGATAAGGCGGGATTGTTCGAAGAGGCCGATGGCGGGACATTTTTCCTTGATGAGATTGGAGAGATGCCGTTGTCTGTTCAGGTGAAATTACTGAGGGTGCTCGAAGATCAGGAAGTAGTAAGGCTGGGCGAGACAAAAGGACGCAAGGTGGATGTCCGAGTTCTTTCGGCAACCAACAGGGATTTGAAGGCTGCGATGGCGGAAGGATTATTCCGACAGGATTTGTACTATCGTCTTTCTGCATTGACGCTTAAGATTCCGCCGCTTCGTGAGAGACGTTCCGATATTCCATTGTTGATAGAACACTTTATGGAAAACAACGAACGCAAAGTCAAATTCGACCCCGAAGTAACCCGGATGTTGATGGAGTACTCATGGCCGGGGAATGTCCGTGAACTTGAGAATGAAATCAGAAAGCTGACACTTCTGTGCGATTCTGATGGTATCGTCGATGCGAGTCTTCTTTCAAAAAAATTCAATCGTGATCTTTCTAAGAACGGATCACCGGAAATTCCGGAACTCGATATTACGACAGAAGATTTTTCACTGTATTCCTATATTGAAGAATTCGAGAGGAAATACCTGACTAAAGCTCTCAATCAGCACAATTGGGTTAAAAAGCATGCAGCCGCCGCGCTGAAGATTCCGGAATCCACACTTAGACTCAAGATCAAGCAATACGGTCTCAAGAAGCCGCAATAAGCCCCGCTTTTCAGATACTATTTTTTCAGATCATTATTACCCCTGGCGTCAATGTGTGCTTGATAGCGGGAGTCCTCTACAGACATTATATTTGGAATCCTCAGCTTCCGCGCTACTTTCTTGCTATTGAGGAGTCTGTCGCATATTATCAAGAGAGTGTGTACTGAATCGACAGACCCGATGGAAGAGATGAACAGGCCACTCGTTGTTATTGATGATTCGCCTGTAGCACCTGCTGCGTATAACATGGCTCTGGATGAGTTGTTGCTAACCTCGACTGTTGCTTCAGAACGCTATCTTTGCAGACTGTATGGCTGGCATCCTGCCGCAGTATCTATCGGACGAAACCAGAAGGTTTCCGAAGCAGTTGACCTCGATTTGCTGCGAGATGAGGGTATTCCTCTCGTGAGACGTCCTACCGGCGGGCGAGCGATCTGGCATGGTGGAGATATTTGTTTTACATACTGCGGGGCTTCGCCCGGATCGGGGCTGCCTGTATCTGCATTTAAGAGCGACTATATGCGTGCTGCCGTTGCAATTGTCCGTATGCTCGAATCCCTCGGAATTCAGGCGAGTATCTCTCCCGGCAGACCGGTCGGAAAGACTTTAGGGGTGATCAAGGCTCCATGTTTCCAGAGTTCAGGCAGATTCGAGATTACAGCGCAAGGCCGGAAAATAGCCGGTATTGCCCAATATCGGTCGGACGACAGATTCCTGATTCAGGGTTCTGTTCGGCATTCAATGATTGATGAAAAGTATCGCAAGCTGTTCTTTGTACGTGGTAAGAAAGGGGATGTTGCATACAATCAGTTGCGGAATTCGGTGGTATCGATCAATGAAATCACAGGTCGAGAAATTGGCTTCGCGGAGATGCTTGATGCCTTTGTTTATGGCGTCGGATCGAAGTTTGCTGACCGAATCGAGAGGAAAGCTCTGGTCAACTCCACTGCCATTGAGAACCTGATAGTCGAGAAATATGGAAACCGGAAGTGGAACTACAGGATTTGAATTAAACATTCTGTCGACCAGTCAGTCTTAGTATATGGCAGACAAGAGAAAAAGCCCAAAAAGGGCTTGACATAGTTGAGGTCGATCATGCTAATTAGTGCCTTAAATATCTGGCATGTTCCTGCAGGGAATGCAGGCGCGTGTTATAGCGAGTTCAGTTGCTTATACGGACTTGCAGGTGCTGAGTTTCGTAAGTTTAAGAGAATAATGCTACTTCACTATAGACAGGAGGAATGCAGATGTTTCGTACCAGAAGTATGATTCTGGTTTTGATGGCTACTCTCTTGGTTTTCTCTTTTTGCGGCGTGACACAAGCGGGTGTGTCGGGAAAGATCTCGGGAGCTGTCGCTGATAAGAAAACCGGTGAGGCTTTGCCGAGTGTGGCAGTTCAAATCGTAGGAACCACACAGGGTGCTTTGACTGATCCGGATGGTCATTATATGATCATGAATGTTTCACCCGGTATCTATTCAGTGAAGTTTACTCTGATCGGTTACAAGACTATTCAGGTTGATGGTGTGCAGGTAACCGCAGACCGTTCTGCAGATGTTACCGTACAACTGGAACCGACTTCTGTTGAGTCTGATATTATTCAGAAAGTACAGGCAAAGAAAGACATCATGGAGATGAGTAAGCCCACGAGCAATGTTACGATTGCGAGTGAGCAGATCGAAATGCAGCCTGTGGCGAATGTTGAAGATCTCCTTGAAACTCAGGTAGGCGTTGTCAAGCGCAATGGCGAACTTCATATCAGGGGTGGCAGAGCTGGCGAAGTTTCCTATGTTGTTGATGGTGTCGAAACCAAGGACCCACTCGGTGGCCTTGGCCCAACGCAGGCGGGTATGAATCTTTCGTCGAATACGATTGAGGAAATCCAGATCATCAAGGGCGGATACGACCCTGAGTATGGTCGAGCAATGTCCGGTATCGTTTCGATCAATACAAAGGCCGGTACTCAAACGACTGAAGGTGAGATTGAACTCTATACCGACAATTTCCGTGCACCGAATATGAATAAGTATTCCAACAATTATGACAGAATCTATTTCTCACTCGGTGGTCCCGAACCATTTTTTGCCGGCCGCATTATGCCTGCTCTCGGTATAGACTATTTCAAGGATAAACTCTTCTATTTCTTTTCCGTCGATACTTACAAGACGGACGGAAACTACGAATACCGGAAGTACACTCCTCCGGACAGGCAGCGTGACTGGCTTCGGAGAAATGTTCTCGGTTACAACCTTCGCGACCGCCAGCAGAACTATTTCTCCTTGACGAGCAAGCTTACCTACAAGATTACAAACAATATCAAGATGGTTCTTAACTATCAGGGTATCTGGCAGGACGAGACGGTTTTCCACTGGAAGTATCGCTATACTCCTGCCACGGCTCCGATTGGTAATGATGTCAATCAGAGGCTCTCTGCGACATTTACTCATCAGATCAATAAATCGACATTCTACGAATTCCTCGTGTCTCGAGTATACCATGAGTATTCCCAGAGACCTGATGATCCGAAGCATCCTGGTTATGGCATGACTCCTGATGAGTTCTTGTTTGAAGATCAGTATGAAGATTATGATGACAAGAATGGCAACGGCGTTTATGACGAACCCGAGCCATTCATCAACATATATTATGACACCAGTTTTACTTACGGTGGCCCACAGTACAACTTTGGTGATGTATTCGTCTATGTTGATGAAGAAGAACCTTACCATCTGTATGATCCGTGGGGACTCGGAGGCGAAACATACCGGTTTGATCCTGAAATGCTGGAAGCCGACTATGTGTTGAATGGTTTGGTTGATACGATTCTCTGGGACTGGAATGGAGATGGTCGTATCGGCTACAGCGATGCTGAACCATTTGTTGACTTGAACAACAATGGTAGATGGGATCGTGGAGATAAGGTCAAAAACGATCAGAACGGAAACAACAGATTTGATATAGAATATCGTAAGGCACTTCTTGATAATGTCGCAGAACCATTTACTGATGGCGACATTAATCTTGGAGAACCCTTCACTGATCTGAACGGTAACGGCGTTTACGATGAAGGTATTGACAGTTGGATGGGATCTTCTGATCCCACACGGAACCAGGATTTGAACAACAACGGCATATATGATGGCCCTGATGATCCGTGGACGCCGGGAATACCGTTTATTGATCTCAATGGAAATGGTATTTATGATGAGAAGAACAGGAATTATGATGAAGGTGAGCCTTTTGTCGACTTGAATGGCAATAAGAAATGGGATCCGCCGACACCTTTCCTGTATGGTGGTTATCATGATGGAATCCTTGGCCCGGGAGATGAAGATCCTCATTTCCACGAGAGTAGTTCTGAGACCTGGACATTTGATTTCAAACTTACCAAGCAGCTTGTTCGCGAGCATGAGTTGAAAACAGGGTTCCAGGTTCTGCTTCGTGATTTCAACTATTCAGAGATCTCCAACCCCTGGGTCCGTCGCGAAGGTGCGGAAGCACTTCCTGATGGAGGGCCGTTCCCTGATCGTGGTGCCAGGCGAGACTTCTATCATCACAATCCGGTTGAGGGAGCGTATTTCCTTCAGGATATCATTGAGTATGGTTCTCTCGTAGCGAGGCTTGGATTCAGATATGATTTCTTTTTCCAGTCCAATGCTGTCGACACACTTGTTCCACATTTCCAGCAGTTTGGAAAGGGTTCTGTTATCAAGAGTCGTGGAAAGATTTCACCAAGACTTGGAATCTCTTACCCGATCAGTGAAAGAGCCAAGATATACTTTAACTACGGGCATTTTTATCAGTTGCCTCCGTACACTCGGATGTATCGCAGGCTTGGTCAGGATCGCGGCACTATCGGGAATCCAAACCTCGATTATGAGAAAACCGTCCAGTACGAGTTCGGAGTCCGCTACAATCTTTCCGGCGACTATGTTCTTGACATAGCGGGATTCTACAAAGACATTTTCGGGACTGTCAATGGTCAGAAGCTTTACTATCCTGACGGGCGCGAAAGTTCATTGTCAGATTTCGAAAACAGCGACTATGGTCGTGCCAGGGGCTTTGAGATTCAGCTTGAGAAGAGATATGGAAACTTTGTTTCAGGTTCAGTCAATTACACTTATTCATTCGCATACGGCAAGGCTTCATCAGACATCTCGAATTTCGAGGATCTTGCGGCCAACAGGAAAACCCCGATTAAAGAGTTCCCGTTGAACTGGGATATTCGACATCAACTCAATGTCAATTTTGGACTAAGGATTTCGAGAGCTGATCATCCCAAGTTGTTTGGCTATTCTATTCCTAACGACTGGGGATTGACTTTTAACTGGCAATTGAATTCGGGACTGCCGTTTACACCTGACAAAACATATCCAAATATGGAACAGTCAGGTGGTGGAGTTCCATTGACCAACTCACTGAGAAAACCGAGTTACTCAAATGTAAATCTCAGATTTAGTAAGAGTTTTTCACTCAGCGGAATCGACTATTCTTTCCAACTCTGGATTGATAATCTCTTCGACAAGAAAAATGTCGAAACTGTTCACTCTGCGACGGGTCGGCCTGATACAGGGACGAATCTTCCCGAAGGTGTTGTGCTCGGTGGAACAGACTATGATAAAGTGCCCTGGTATGTGAGCCCGGGACGGAATATCAAGGTCGGATTGACGTTGAGTTTCTAAGGATGATTATTGTTAGTTTCTGTTATTGACAGTCTTGGAGGTATATATGAAATATCGTAGTCTTATTCTGCTCCTTCTCTTGCTGCCCTCGGTTGCATTTTGCCAGTCCAAGGTTGGCCAGGCTGGAGCACAGTTTCTTGAGATAGGTGTTTCCGCAAGAGCTGTGGCACTTGGAGATGCTTTTTCCGGAGTTTCCGACGATGCAACTGCGGTATACTACAATCCTTCAGGTTTGACTCAATTGGATCAGAGGGAAATCGCACTTACGCATATCTCGTATGTTGCTGATATTAGTTACGAGTTTGCCACTATCGCATGGCCTCTTTATGATTTCGGAGGCACTCTCGCATTCTCATTTTATGCGCTCGATGCGGGAGATATGCTTGAGACGAGTTACGAGTATTCACTTGGCGAGCCCGGGCGAACATTCTCAGCACAGGATCTTGCGCTCGGTGTTACTTATGCCCGTAGTCTCACTGACCATTTCAGCATCGGTGTCACATGGAAGTTCATCGAAGAAAGATATGCTGAGGAAAGGTCGATGGGTTGGGCTGCTGATGTTGGTACCACGTTCGATACGGGTTATCGCGGGATAAAAATGTCTATGGTGATTTCGAACTTCGGCCCGGATATGAGATTTATTACTGAAGATTACCCTCTTCCGATTAATTTCAAATTCGGTGGTACGATTAATCTGATTGAAGGCGGTAATCACCGTGCAACTTTTTGTGCTGAAGGCTCCCATCCTTCGGACAACCTCGAAGCATACAATCTGGGCTTGGAATATAGCCTGGCAGAGAGATACTCACTCAGGATAGGCAAGAAGTTTCAGAAGGATACAGCCTCTGGTCTTGGTCTCGGTGCAGGAGTCAGATTGCCAATATCGGATTATAATCTTGGGATTGATTATGGATTTCATGACTTCGGTTTCCTGAGAAACATCCATATGTTTACCTTTACTATGAGGTTTTAGTCTGATTCTACAGGTACATGGATGAGAAATAAGTCGCTTTATATATAATTGTGGAGGTTTACATGAATAGACGATTAATAGAGATTCTCGTTCTAATTGCTGTCACCTGTGTTGCAGTTAGTATTTTCCCGGGGTGCGGTACTCTCAAGAACCAGGGTTCTCCTCATGAGAATGTTGCACCGGTATGCTCGCTCGTGAATACTCCAACTGATGAAGCTGTCTTCTCGCGCAACGAACCTATCTATTGGTATGCGGTTGATGAAGACGGTGTGGTTGTTAAATACAAATACTCTGTGATGAAGATGTCCGACTTGCCGATTGATCCGGCGACAGGCGCACCCAGCATACAGATGTACATCGATTCATCAAGAGCGGCTAGCTTTGACTACAGAGGCTGGGATTATACGATTGTCGAAGATGAACCTAAGACATCTACAGGGTCTGCAACGAATGAGAAAGTAAGGTTATATGCT
>JAJRZO010000489.1 GCA_024275215.1 Candidatus Zixiibacteriota bacterium
TGCAATATGGGAATCTGCATCGGAATCTGTGACATGGACTTTGCCTGATCAGGATGGTTTGCGTACGGTATACGCGAAGTTCAAGATGCTGGACGGTAACGAATCCCAGGGAATTGCTACAGACAACATAACTCTCGATAGAATTGCCGTTATCGAGGAATTGACAGCCGACGACGATGGAAGTATTCTCTCAGGTGGTAATGTAATCCATTTCAGTATGACTACGAATGAGACCGGAGGAGTTGCGCTGATCAATCTTGCCGGATTGAATGATTTCGAATTGTTTGATAATGGCACATCCGGTGACATGATTGCGAATGATGGTGTTTATGAGCTTGATTTCACCATTCCGCCTGAAATGGAGTTCGAAAATGGTATCACGGGAGGCACATTCACTGATGCCGCTGGAAACCAGGCTCCTGATTTTGTGCTTGACCATACAATCACTGTCAGGAATGCGCCTGAGGCCGTCAAACTGTTTCTCAACGGGGCATTTGAGGGACGTATCGAACTGGCATGGACTCAAAGTGCTGCTTCTGATTTCGCGTCGTACAGGATATATCGTTCCAACACGTTGGTCGTGACAGAAAATTCACATTTTGTTGCCAAATTGAATGCGGTTTCGCAGGTTACGATAACCGACACGCTCGTGGTTCCCTCAGAGACATATTACTATGTAGTGATCGTGATGGATAACACCGGTCTCAAGTCATTCAGCAACACTCTTTCTGTGACAACACCTGATAATGAACCACCTGAAGATGTCACGGTTGCGTTCGAGAAAACCGACTCGACAAGCTATAAGCTGACCTGGACTCAGAATAAAGATATTGATTTTGAATCGTACAGGATTTATCGATCGACATCATCGAATGTAACCGATGACCCGACAAATCTGCTGAATATCGTGAATAGTCAACTTACGACATCATACTCCGGCGATGATGAGGGTAATGTCTATTACTATCGGATCTATGTGTATGACCGGTATGGTTTGACAGGCAGCGGGTCGAACATCGTGCCGGCGCCGTAACCAGAATCTGAGGGGAGACTGTTGGAGAAATTCAATTTTATCCTGGGGTCGTTTCTTGGAACGATCAAGGCGATGTTCACCCTGAGACTGTGGCTTCCCTTTTTTCTGTTCGCATTGCTTTCGTTCGCAATCGTCTGGCTGCTGACCAATCCATTCATGCCTGTGCTCGGCCCTGTAATCGCAGGAGTGTCAAAGCTTATTACTGGTTCGGACGCGATAACCCACTATCCGGAAATCTATGTCCTGCTTCCCATGACTTACGGTCGGATCGCGCTGGTGTTGTCGGTGTTGATCGAAGCGTTGCTTGTAGGATCTGGTTTTCTGCTTTTCTCAGGTCATTATCGTCATGAGCGTTTGCGTGTTGGTGGTGCCATCAGAGGAGCCGCGAAAAAATACCCGCAGATTGTTGCTGTCTGGCTTTTCTATACTATTGTATTTCTCGCGATGATTATCTATCTGCCCAAATTATTTGATTCATTCATCGGAGGATCACCTCGCCGTACTCTTGCTTTTCACATACTGCTGCGATTCGTCGGATCGGGCATACTTGCCATGTTTATGTATGTAGTTCCGTATGTTGTGCTCGATTCGCTCAAGTTTACCACTGCCATAGGAAGATCAATTCGGACTTTTTTCAGAAATCCTTTTTCATCGTATTTTCTGGCGCTTGTTCCATATCTCCTGACTGTGCCATTTACATTGGCTCTGTTCGATCCGATGATGATTGTTCGCAAATTCTCTCCTGAACTCATACTCTATTTGATTTCAGCGGAGATTGTAGTCTCGATGATCGCCAATTTCGTGTTCACTTCTACTGTGTTACGATTTTACTGGGAATACGCTGAATAAGCTCCACTATGTCCCACTGGGAAAACATCCTGTTCTGGGTAGCCGGTCTGATCACTATGATATCCGGATTCGTGCCGCTCATCGCGAGCAGCAATCGCATTCCCCGTTTCACATTCCTGCTTATATCTCTAACTACGGCGGCTTGCTTCATACTGATTCCGGAGTATGTTGATGCGGGTGGAGACCGCCATCTTTACGACCTGATAGCACCTGCTGCTATAGTGATCCCTTTGCTATGGCTCGTGTTTTCGCTTTCGTTTGCAAGAGAGAACTACCATGTCTACTACAGGAGTTGGCGATGGTGGTTGTTGGCAGCAATATTGATTTCAGGCGTTTTTTGTGTATTATCGTTCGGGAATCCACTCGCGAGCGTTGAAGTCGATGATTCTGGATCACACCGGATTCTGATTTCTGCGCTTGGGAAGTGGTTCTCAATTGTCGTATTGCTTATATCGTCGTTTGCCCTGATAAACATTGAGAGCACATACAGGGCTGCAAAGGGAGTGTACCGCCGAAGATTGAGGCCATCGTTTTTTGCTATCGCAGTTTTCTTCGCGGCGATCATTTTTTCGCTTTCAGAAGCTATTTTGGAGACGCATCTCGCTATCTGGCACGCAGAGATACACGCCATACTTGCGATTATCCTGTTTCCTATTGTTGCTGTGTATCTGAAATCATATCAGCTTCATCAATCTGGTGTATATGTACGAGGCCAGGCCGTCTATTCATCAGTCGGGATCATTCTGATCGGCGTTTACCTGATAATTGTCGGCGGACTCGGTAAGGCGCTTTCATTGATCGGAGCAGATATCAAAGTATTCTACTCTATCCTTGCGGCATTTCTTGTAATAGTTCTGTTCATGACCGTCCTGCTTTCAAGTTCGTTAAAACGAAGATTCAGGCGTTTCCTCGACGCGTCAGTATATCCCGGCGCACCAGCCGACTATCAGAAAGACCTGGCTGAGTTCTCGGAAGACATAACGCGAACGCTCGATGTGGGAGAACTGATCAGAACTCTATCCTCACTGATGAGAGAAAGATTGCATGTCGACA
>JAJRZO010000490.1 GCA_024275215.1 Candidatus Zixiibacteriota bacterium
ATCGCCATCATATAGAAATAGACCGAATCAGTCAGCGCCAGCAACCTTACAATCTGCAACTGACTTTGCGGTCCTTCCACGACCACATAGAGCGTTTCGGCTTTCGACCATGCGAGATCGAACCCAAGATCGTTGTCGCCAATCACCGGAGCCTCGCTCGGCGAAATGTGGGTCACCTTGAGTGTCCCATTGAGGTTCGACTCGGTAGGACTAAGAGAATCATTGCTACACGAAAGAATGATCACCATCATTACAAATGAAGCCATCACTAACAGTCTGGCCCAGTGCTTCTTCAGCATGCTATACTCCTGATAAACTACTCGATACACACAGTTACTTACATAATACACGCCAACTTATCAGAGGTTTGCTGATTTGTCAACATAGATTCACTATTTTCAATCATACAAGATACGAATGGACAGTCTGAATTTGGATAACTACAATGCTCTCACAACGATCACGGTAATATCGTCAGGGTCAACATCGTCGGTCGAAAACTCCTTGACCGTATCGACAATCAGCCGGACAATATCTTCCGCTGATTTGTGCCTGTTCTCTATTAGCATGTCTCGAATTCTCCACTCGCCGAACTGTTCGCCTGTTGAATCCACAGCTTCATTTACACCATCTGTGTAGAAAGCGATCAGGTCTCCTCTTGCGATATAGATTGGGCGTTCTTCGTACACGCTGCCATCGATAATCCCAAGCGCGAGTCCGCCTTCGACAAGTTCCTCGTATGTACCATCGGCACGCACATGCAACGGCGGATTGTGACCTGCGTTTGAGAATGTAAATATGCGATTCTTTGAGTCGAGAACACCATAAACTGCCGTCACAAATCGACCATTGTCAAGGCTCTCACACAGCAACCTGTTGACTTTCTGGAGAATCGTACGGATAGCATAATTGTTCCTGATTTCAGCAATAAGAGACGCCCTGAATGCCGCCATTATCAGCGATGCCGGCATACCTTTGCCCGACACATCTGCGATAGCGATACCCGTCTGGTTCTCGACGATATTGATGAAATCGTAATAATCACCGCCGACTTCCTGCGATGGGATATTCATTCCTGCAACTTCAAATCCCTTAAGCGGCGGATCTTTGTCCGGCAGAAATGACTGCTGGATCATTCGGGCAATACTAAGCTGTTCTTCGAGTCGCCTGCTGACAAGTGTTTCACGATACATTCTCGCGCGTTCGATGGAGGCGGCAGCCTGAGAAGCAAATACAGTCAGGAATTCGACATCATCCTTCGAGTAAGCGTCAACTGTGTCAGATTCGACATTGAATGCGCCGATGATTACGTTATCAGCCATGATCGGCACAACAAGTTCGGAGCGTGTTTCAGGTCTCGCCTCGACATATCGATCGTCGGCATCGGTATCGGGTACATATACGCCCTCACCCTTCTCAATCACCCATCCGACAAGCCCCTCCCCCACTTTCAAGCTGAGTCGGTTCTGGCTTTCTTCGTCGGGATACCCCTGCCAGACTCTGGGTGTCACCAGACTCGTCCCTTTCTTGACCAGATAGATTCCGACTGCGTCATAGTCGATGACATTCTTTAGGGCAACCATCATATCGCGAAGCACTTCATCAAGATCAAGCGATGACGACAACAATCTCGTTGATTAGAGAAGCAGATCATTCTGAAGCGATTTCCGTTTCATGGCATCATACATTTCAGCATTGTCCCAGGCGATAACGAACAGATCAGTCATCGCATTAATCATTTCAACAGAGTATTCGAGATCACTTACTTCGCATTTACAGTCATACACATCGAGGAAACCCATCAGTTTTCCTCTGTTCACGAGCTTGAAGCGGAGTCTCGATGTTACTTCAACGCCGAATTCATCCGACAGGATATTTCGCCAGAAATCATCCGGGGCAATTTCCATGTTCTCCGGTTGATCGGAGAGGTGCTCCTCCGAAAAAACCACGCTGTCAGGTACAGGGATATGCCGTCGCTTCCTGTCGTGTGCCAGATACACATCGCTCGTATCGGAACCGTCATCCCGAATCACCAGTGCCATGAGAGAACAATCGAGAAGCTTAGCGACCTCTTCAAGCATGATATCAACCAGTTCACCCCTGTTCAGAGTGCTGTTCATTATTTTGGCTGTCTGCGCGAACAACCTCAGGCTCTCGATTACATTGTTGTCAGGTGCCATATCATTCTCTCTCTGTTCTTTACTACTTCTGACCTATCGGCTGCCGACAGCCCATCGTCTACAAAATGCTTCAAACAAAATCAATCCTCCAACAGAAATCACAAAACCGAGCAGATACTCATACCAAGCCATCCCCTCGGTCAAATTAGTATACGACACAGAATCGGCAGAGTTCAGTGCAATGATCGCAATCAGGTTATTCCCGAAATGCGCAAGTGAACTCGCCCAAACCGTGCCGGTCCTGTAGGCTACGTATCCGAACAGAATCCCTGCGATCAGAATCGGGACAAATGTCCACGGGCTGAGATGGAGCACAGCAAACATCAATGCGGTCAGTCCAATGCCGGTAACCGGCCCGAATCGAGCGACCAGCGATCTCTGGACTATTCCACGGAAAACCAATTCTTCCGCAAACGCTGGGACAGCAGCCACTATAACGACAACCCAGATGTATTCAGGGAACGAATCTGCGAGCATCAAATTGATCAGTATCTGTGTGAATTTCTCAGGCAGAGGCCAGATACTCTGAGCGATTTCGACGAAAATCGATGTGGAGACAGCGAAAGAAGCTCCAAGCAGCGGGAGCAACAAAGCTATTCCTAACGTGAACTTGTTATTGATCCTGAGTACCCCGGACCAACGCAACTCTGAACTCTGGATAACCAGCGCTGCCGGCAGGATGAACGCAGCTATTTCAGTCACAAGCGATGCAGGTCTGCTCGACATCATCATTTTAGATATCGCTCCGAAAATCAGCATCAGGAACAGCACTGCACCGATCAGCAACAGAGCATTGCGCGGGGCTATCACATAGTTGAAATCTTCAATGCGACCTGATTCGATCTGTTCGCCATTATACGGAGAATCCATCAGCCCGCCTGCTTGTCTATTCCAAGCGCTTTCATCTTCTTATACAAATGGCTTCTCTCGATCCCAAGCCTTGCTGCAGCTTCAGTCATATTGCCGCCTGCGTCTCTTATCACACGAGTAACATAGTGTCGCTCAAAATCGTCTGTGGCTTCTCTCAGTTTTCTTGTCGTATCCCCTGCCTTGAAAGCGATATTCTGAGTTTGAGAAAATGACGCCGCGTCTATATCGCTGAAACTGTTATTGATCAAAGTACGTTCGATCAGATTCCGCAACTCCCGCACATTTCCGGGAAAATCGAGTTTGCGGAGTTCACGAGCAGCATCTTTTTTGAGCTTCACAAGTTTCTTTCCATACTCGCTGCAGATTTTCTCAATAAAATGGTTCGCAATCGGCACAATGTCATCTTTTCTATTCCTGAGTGGTGGAATTTCTATAGGATAGACATTAATTCTGAAATATAAATCTTCGCGAAACTCGCCATCAGCTATCATCTTCTCAAGATTCTTATTCGTAGCTGCTATGATTCGGGTGTCGACCTCGATCCTGCCCCCGCCAACTCGTTCGATTTCACCTTCTTCGATCGCTCTTAGCAGCTTTGCCTGAGCACGAAGGTGCATATCTCCTATTTCATCAAGAAAAAGAGTGCCGCCGTCAGCCTCTTCAAATCTGCCGATACGAGAATTTGTCGCGCCGGTAAAAGCGCCTTTCCTGTGACCGAACAGTTCCGATTCGATCAACTCACTCGGAACCGCCGCGCAGTTGACCGGAACAAATGGTTTCGTACTCCGATTACTCATCGCATGAATCAACCGCGCGATAACTTCCTTGCCGGTACCGCTCTCGCCTTTGATAAACACTCGTGCATTCGATTCAGCCGCTTTCTTGATTTGTTCGCGGATAGACTTCGTCGCTTCACTTTCGCCAATTAACAAATATCGCTTTCCCGCGACTTGCCTGAGCCTTTTGTTCTCCTCCCGCAGTTTCCTGAACCGGATCGCGTTTTCCAGTGTAACAAGCACTTTTTCGAGTGAAAGCGGTTTTTCCAGAAAATCGAATGCGCCAAGTTTTACTGCCTTGACAGCGGTGCTGATCGTCGAATGGC
Source organism: Candidatus Zixiibacteriota bacterium (assembly GCA_024275215.1). GTDB lineage: Bacteria > Zixibacteria > MSB-5A5 > JAABVY01 > JAHJOQ01 > JAJRZO01. Next base: position 4,153 of record JAJRZO010000490.1, read on the forward strand.
CGGACATCATTACATGAATCTGATCGGGGAACTCGCGCGCAAACTGTCCAAGCAAAGCGACGCCATCACCATCGGGCAAACAAACATCGAGCAGTGCGACAGCAAAATCTCCATCATTGAGTCCGACTGCTTCAGCAAACGAATCTGCAGTCTCGATCTCGTAGCCTTCTCGCGTCAATGGGCCAGCGAGTGATTTAAGAATATTCGGCTCATCATCGACAATCAGAATCTTATCTCTCATCTGTGACAACTCCCTTGCGACCCGACAACGGCAACACTACCACAAACCGTGCTCCGCCCGGCTCCCTCTTCTCGTAGCGGATTCTACCGCCATGATCGAACGCGATCCTGTATGCAATCACCAGCCCCAGCCCGGAACCTTCCCGTTTGGTCGTAAAAAGCGGCGTGAACAGTTTATCCACAACATCATCAGGAACACCCGGACCGTTGTCCTCCACAAGAATCTTTGCGATCCTCTTTCCCTTAATGAGATTGACTTCAACTATACCATCATCGCCACAGGCCTCGAAACCATTCTTCACGAGATTGACAAAAATCTGTGATATAAGGTCCGGGTCGAGATCAACTATGATTGCTTCCTGAGGGAATTTGACTCTCAGTCTTTTTTCCCTGATCTTATCTGAGTATATCCTTAGCGCATCTCCAATGGTGCGACGAATATCTGTCGGTTTCAATTCAGGTGATGGGAGTTTAGCGAACTGTGAGAACTCAGTTGTAATTCTGTTAAGCCTGTTTATCTCGCTACCGATTGTCTCGACAGCATTAGCGAGAATACTTGCGAACTCAGGGTCATTCGAGTCGTAACTTCTCTTGATATCTTCTGCGCAGATTCGTATCGGTGTAAGCGGGTTCCTGATTTCGTGCGCAACTTTGCGCGCCATCTGATTCCACGCCGCAACTTTTTCGGACTGCACAAGTTTCTCCTGCGATCTCTTGAGCTTGTCGAACATCGTATTGAATCCATCGACCAACGTTCCGAGTTAGTCGTTCGCAAACCAGACAATCCTGCGCTCAAATCGCCCTTCAGAGATATTTTCCGCGGCATCGACAAGTTCATTCAGGGGAATGGTGAGTCTTCTGGCGCTGAAATACCCGATCGCGCCTGACAGAATCACACCGGCGAGTGCGACAAGCGAATAGAGCCAGAGGCTTCTCGCAAGCAACCGTCTGGCGTCAGACTCCGGGAATGAGATATGTATCGCAGCTCTGCCATCGTTTATCAATGATTTCGGATGAACAGTCACAATTCGATGATGACTCTCGTATATCTTGTCCGGCGCAAGATCATCGCCGCCGGATGTAATCCAGCTCTGCCCTTTAATCTCAAATACCGCACCGCCACCAACAATTTCCGCAAGCTCTTTGACATACTGCTCATCGATGTTGATACCGCCCTGAATATATGCAATCCTCCCGCCACCATGTTCGAGCGGAACTGATGCGAGGATACAGGGCATATTCCTGGCTCCAATCGCCATGAACCAGACACCTGCAACGCCCGTGTCGGGGACATCAGCACCGAGACCAGCTCTGTTCACATTTATTCCAAAGTTGGCATAATCTCCTGAGCGTGCCAAAAGACGCGGATTTCTGTCTCCGCTTATTACATCAACAAAACTCAATCCGAGAATATCGCGGTATTCAGTCGCCTTTTCGATAAGTGCGAGCTGATCCATTTCCCCGCTGGGATTTTTCATCAGGAGCAATCTTGTCCACTCAAGATCACGCGCTGCAATCCTGACTCTCGACAAAACATTTTGCTCGACAGCATTTATCCTTTTTTCAACCTGATGAATCGACGACTCCACATGCCGTGCTTCGATTCTGTCCAGCTCACGTTTCGAGAACGAAAGAAGCACAACTACAACGAGACCAAGCGGAATCGCCGAAGCGATCAGAGAATAGAGAGTGTAGCGGGTTCTGATTTTCATCTTATTCCAGCAGGATCGTGTTAAACATAGCAATCCCGGAAGGAAGGAACTCAATGCTTATAACTTTCGATGATATCGCCGTGTAGCGCACAGGTGCATATAGCCAGACACCTGACGGAGCATTCAGGTGCTCCGAAATGATTTTGCGATTCGCTCGCTCACGATCTGCATCTGTTCCGGCAGGTGACAGATAGGCCTCAGCAAACAGCCGACTCATCGTTGATGATCTGTACAATGACCGATTTGATTCAACCTCCGCAAAATCATCATGATACCAGGACTGATACAAAAGTTCCTCGCCGGTACCTGAAGGACTCCGAAGGACAGCGAGCATCATATCGAATGACTCGAAGAATGAACTCGAAACATTTTGCTCGTCTACAAACGGATCGGTATAAACCGTCAATGAGATTCCGTGCCGTCTGAGCAATCCCTGAATATAGTTAGCAGTGCGCAGCAATGCAGGATCGCTCGCGTCGCTCACGAGCAGCGACATGAATTCGGGAAGGTCGTCAATCTGGTTCAGGAGCCTTGTCCCTTTTGCCGGATTATACTCATACTGTACCCTGACAGACTGATCGCCAATAACAGGAGGATAATCGATCGGTTCTACCATCCCATCGAGAGGGACCCGACAAAGTGAACGCTTATCCACAAGATAATTCAGGGCGGTCGCAAAAAGATTGTCGGAAAAATATGTCTTCCTGTTGTTGACACTTAAAAATACTGCCGACATTGCAGGTGATTTTATGACATCATAGTTGTCCTCGAATCTGACAACATCGAACGGTGCAATATCAACGACATCAACCTCACCAAGCTCGAAAGCAAGTTTAGCCGCCTCGTACGAATCGTATGCGATCAATCTTATCGTGTCGACAATCGAACCATACCTGCTCGCTGCGAGAGTCAGGCTGTTGCTGCCTGACGCGACGAGTCTGTATGGCGACAATTCTTCATCATTCACACAGGATTCAGACAGACAGCAGAACACCGGAGAATCAAGCCATGATCGATTCTGACTATAGCCCGGATTCAAATTCGTACGAAGTGTGTACGGAGCAATCTCCGCACACTCCAGACTGTCTCCGGAATCGCTGAACTGCTCTGCGAATGGTGTGTACGGTCCAGGCATAAGGCAGAGTTTCCTCACAGTCGAACACACAGCATCGGTGATCTCTTCGGCAGAATCAGAAACATTCAGGTATTCTTTCAGGTACCAGACCGTATTACCCGTTATATCCACATCAATGCTGTCGATAATATCCCCAATATGAGGGAACAAATCCTCACGGAAATCCCAGTCATTCAGTGTTCGCGGATCACGATCCGGAGATATGGGCAAAGACATCACAGCCCAATTCAGAGTCGTGGTCTTATGCTTGTCCCATAGATCGCTTATTTTCGCAAGCCAGACAGTATCGCCTGTCCTGAGAGAATCCGCCATAGTGAAATCGAATCGGCACAAATCTTCACCTATCCATGACAACTGCAAATGATTGACGTCATCAATTCCCTGTATTCTCTCGACGACCCATTCGCGGGTTACTCCATCGAGTCTGCCGAGCGACAAGTAGATTCTGTCGCCAGTCACATAGACTATTTCGCCTGTTTTTCCGACTGCCGGCTGGTCGTATGACATTCCAGTCCCGCCTGCAGAGAAAAGAGGCAACAAGACTGCGATCAAATTTACAACTATCGTGTGCTTCATACAGACATTTAAGCGATTGCCTTTTTCAGTGTCAATCCAAAAAGGGATTGACTTCCAACCTCCAGCCTGATAGACTTACACAGAAAGGAGATCCTATGTCCGAAATTCATTTGACGACCATATGTGATGTTGCCGAGATTGTCATACATAATGCACCGGACAACCCCGGTATCGCAGCTGACATTTTCGGAGCGCTCGGCGCCAAAGGACTTAATATCGAGCTCGTTGTGTCAAGCCCTGCAGAACCCAACAAGGCGAACATTGCCTTCGCGTTGAGGGAAAAAGATGTTGACGCGGCCATCGAAATCCTTAACAGCATCAAAGAAGACATCAAGTTCGAATCGCTTTCTTCAAGGACTGATATTGCCATATTGGCTCTCTCAT
>JAJRZO010000491.1 GCA_024275215.1 Candidatus Zixiibacteriota bacterium
CCGTTCCTCGGCATCTGTCTCGGAATGCAATGCGCTGTGATTGAATTTGCCCGCTCCGTTGCAGGATTCCATAAAGCTCACTCGTATGAGTTCTTCGAGGACACTGAGCATCCGGTTATCCATCTAATGCCGGATCAAAAAGGCGTCACCGATATGGGAGCGACCATGCGGCTTGGACAATACCCGTGTGTACTCGCTCCCGGCAGCAGGTCATACGAGGCTTACGGTAAAAAGGAAATATCGGAACGACACCGTCACAGATACGAATTTAACAACGCCTACAGGGAAAAACTGATAGAAAGCGGACTCCGGATTGTCGGAACATCGCCTGATGAGAGGCTGGTTGAAATTGTCGAATTGGAAGATCATCCCTGGTTCGTTGGTGTGCAATTCCATCCTGAACTCAAATCGAGACCAACCTTTGCTCATCCGTTGTTCAGAGATTTTGTGAAGGCCGCAGTTAAACGTCACGAGCAGGTTGAGAAACATTCCAGCGAGGTCAGTTCCGAAGTCGAAAAGTGATCAGAATCTCCGAAATAGAAATTGGCGGTCCGAGACCGGTGATTATCGCCGGGCCTTGCGCCGTCGAATCCCGCGATATTGTCTTCAGGACTGCGGAAAGCGCGAAAAAGACCGCTGAGAAACGCGGATTTCGACTGATTTTCAAGTCATCGTATAAGAAAGCGAACAGGCTTTCGGGGAAATCGTTCGCGACAATCGGCATGCACGAAGCGTTGAGAATTCTCGACGAAGTGAGAACTGTCTTTGAGTTGCCAATCATAACAGATGTTCATGAGGTTGTTGAAGTTCGCGGGGCAGCCGAAGTTGCCGATGTTCTCCAGATACCTGCTTATCTTTGCAGACAGACCGAACTTGTTATCGCTGCCGCTAAAACCGGTAAACCTGTGAATATCAAGAAGGGGCAGTTTATGGCTGCTTCAGATATGGGAGAAATTGCGAAGAAGGCTGTCATGGCCGGTAACGAGAATGTCATGCTGACCGAACGTGGGACATTTTTCGGTTATCATGATCTTGTTGTCGATTTCAGATCGCTTATTATTTTGAAAGAGCTTGGATACCCGGTGATATTTGATTCGACGCATTCTCTTCAGCTTCCGAGCAGTGCAGACGGCACATCAGGTGGTCAGCCGCAATATATCATTCCATTTGCAAAGGCTGCTGTTGCTGTTGGTGTCGATGGGCTTTTTCTCGAAATCCATCCAGACCCGCCGAGCGCGCTATGTGATGCAAAATCTATGCTGCGTCTGGATCTGTTCGACGAATATCTTGAAGCAGTAGATCGAATACTTTCTGCTGAGGGATGACATGCCGCTTCTGACCCGCGATAAATTTCTCAAAAGAATAAAATCGGTGAAACTGATCGTACTCGATGTGGATGGAGTCCTGACCGATGATATGATTTTCGTTGGACCGGATGGTTTCGAGTTGAAGAGGTTTTTCGTCTCCGACGGACTTGCGATCAGACTTCTCACAAAACTTGGCGTCGAAACAGGGATAATATCCGCGCGCCATTCAGCCGCTACGGATGCGCGCATGTCGGAATTGAAGATTCCGTATGTCTATCAGGATATGGACAAGATCGGATGCTTCCACGACATGCTGAAACGCGCCGGTATTTCGCCTGATGAAACGATCTTCATGGGTAACGACATTCTCGACATCGAGGTCATGGAAGCTGCCGGAACCGCTGCCTGTCCGGCTGATGCTGTTCGCGAGGTAGTGCGTGTAGCACATCATAAGACAAAACGCACTGGCGGACATGGCGCTGTCCGCGACTTGTATGAACTTGTTGCCCGGGCAAAGGGCAGGAAATTGATTGATCTGATATGAATCGACGTGAACGCGCAAGACAAGTGATCAAATCGCAGGCAAAGCAGGTCGGCAGGCTTGCTGAGAAGCTCGATGAGAGTTTCGACCATGCGCTCGATATCCTGTTCTCATGCAAAGGTCGAGTGATCGTGACCGGCATCGGCAAGTCGGGAATCATCGCGCGAAAGATTACCGGCACATTCAATTCGACCGGCACTCCATCGATGTTCCTGCATCCGTCGGAGGGGATGCACGGCGATCTTGGTATTGTCACACCCGATGATGTTGTGCTGATACTCTCCAAATCGGGTGATACTGATGAATTGTCGCAGCTCATCCCGCCGTTCAAACGACTTGCAGTACCGATCATCGGAATCGTGGGAAATACTGATTCGCCATTAGCTGAGAAATGCGACTATGTGCTTAATGCGGGCATCGATTCCGAAGCTGATGAATTCAACCTCGTACCTACGACATCATCGACTGCCGAGCTGGTTCTTGGCGATGCTCTCGCGGTCGTGCTGCTCGAAATGCGCGGGTTTTCGCCTGAGGACTTTGCGCTTCGTCATCCGGGTGGCGCGCTGGGACGTCGGTTGCTCCTGCAGGTCTCCGATCTGATGCACACAGGCGACGAAATGCCGATTGTGAAAGAATCAGCACTGACTAAAGATGCGATTATCGAGGTTTCCACGAAGAGACTCGGCGTCACTATTGTTGTCGATGATTCCGGCAGATTGACGGGAATTTTTACCGATGGCGATCTCAGGCGAACGGTCGAGCAGGGCAATGATTTTCTGGTCAAGCCGGTCTCGAAATACATGACTCAGAACCCCAAAACGATTCCCGCCGATTCGTTAGTCGAAAAAGCTCTTTCGATCATGGAGACTCACAGCATTACATCGTTAGCCGTAGTCGATTCTGACGGCAAACCCACCGGCCTGATCCATCTGCATGATATATTGAAACGGAAAGTAGTGTAGCTGTAGGTCAATCGGTTTGCCCGATTGACGTTTTCTTCCGATTTGCTATTTACGGTATATATCCATGTTCCAGATTCAACAGGGACTCGCGATCATCAAACTGATTGTTCCACAATTGGTCAATGGAGTAGATGAGCGAAAACTGAACCCGTGTCATATTCTTACCGTATATTGTTCTTAAATCACCTGAATATTCTTTGTATTGAACCTGCAAACCAACATCAAAGTTAAAACCGATTCGGTAAAACAGACTGCCGGCCACCTGGAACAAATTGGTTGGCTGAGTTGCATTGGGAAAATCCTTGTACCCGCCGGATAGTGCGACCTGAAGAGTAGGACGTTCCATTCTGCGATAAAGATAACGTATCGAAGTATAATTGCCGATTGCCTCAGCGCGCGCCAAATCACTGAAGTCACCAATCTCCTTTACTTCATCAAACCCGATATTATAAACTGTTTGAGATCGTAGATCCCAGAAATGCACAGGATCGGGTTTGAGATTAATGACAAAACCAAACAAAACATTTTTTAACGCCTGACAGTATTCGCTTGAATATCCCGGTCGATCCGTTAAGAAGTTATTTGTGCCGATACTGACCGATTGAATGATCTGACGATTCCACCTCTGGGATACAGGAACTCTGTATTGTAACAGAAGCCCCACAGCATTTAATCCGAAGTCTGTTTCGGCAGCACCTAAAGTGTCAGGAGATTCTTTGAAATGCTCAGCATGGATTTGAAAGTGAACGCGTTGTCCGAATATGTGAGAGTACTCCAGCACGTTGCCATACTGATGATCCTCACTATTTTCACCGTTGGAGAACGGGTTGAGAACTGTCGTTAACAGCAAAGCATCATCATCCCGCAACGTCGGGAAGTCGAGAAGTGATGTTCTCACCCGCGAGCGTCCGATCTTGAGGATATTGGATTTATCTTCGATCTTAATGAATGTTTGATGAAAAAACACCTGACCAAGATCGGATTCGGCGTCAGGGAATTGAAAGCCTATAACCAACTGTCCGCGAAACCGGTTGTACATTTTTTGCCTGAAACCGATCATTAAGTCAGTGTCGGAAAAATCACTTACCGCGTTAGTAGTCTGATTATTCTTGATATCAGTATTAAGAGACATAACACCGCGCGCACCCAGTTGAATTTCCGGCGTCACTTCAGCGACTGCTTGTCCTGCCACAGCCACAACCAGAGCCAATAGGATATTCACAAGAACATAATACTTCGGCATGATTCCTTCTCTCTACCTGCAAACTCCATGAATGTTCATATCAGCTCTCCGAGATTCCCTATTCATCAAGGGCTACTACTGGCAGGCTTGTCAATCCCATTTTCTTAGTCATAGGATTCAATTCCATTTCTTCAGGTGGAGTGTCCTCATATACTAATGCCAGCAGGTTTCCTCCCGGATATAATCCATTATTAGTTACGCGCCTGGTATCGTGATCATGAAATGTCCAGATACCTCTGTTCTTTCCTTCAATTAGGATATCAATCGTTTTGCCGGGGCTGAGTCGAACTGTGTTCATTTGCCACGGTTGAGGAACTGGAACCCCATCGTCGCAAACCTGCCAGAAATCATGCCCATGTAAATGCAGATAGTGCTCTTCCGTACCGGCATTTATCAGACGAACTCGGATGTTTTCACCTTGTTTGATTAACAGGTTGGGCGTCACAGGATATGATTTGCCGTTAACAGTAAACCAGTTCGGTTGTGGCAGTTCTGAAGGGGACCGCCTGTTGGTTACATAGGGAGGTTGATAACCTTCGTTGACTGCTTCAATCAACTCATCCTTTGTGTCGAAAGTAGCAAAACGTTCTTTGTCAAAACGACCATGCTTCATCAGGTACATCCGTTCTTTCATCCTGTCCAGCATGGCATTCAATTCCTTCCTGATGAAATTGACATCGTGCGCAGAATAGAGAAGGGTATATTCTCGTTCATAGTTGAACTGTTTTTTGATCGGATCATCGGGATCTTCAATAATAAAACTGCCGTACATTCCCGCCTGCATGTGAAGCAGTGTACCCCAGTGACAATGATAGAAATGTGTGCCATACGGTTCGGCAACAAACTCATAGACAAATTGCTTGCCGGGCATCACCGGCATCTGGGTCACATAGGGTACGCCATCCATCCGCCAGGGAACAAATATTCCATGCCAGTGAATAGTGTGGTTAAGTTCCGTATTATTCTTAAACACAACTCTGATTTTGTCGCCGCGAGTAACACGTATTTCGGGGCCGGGAATCTGATTATTGAAAGCAAGAGTGTGAATCTTGAAGCCGGGCACTATTTCCTGCTGGATAATATCTACTGAAAGATGGAATTCCTTCACATCGCCATCCAGTGTTGGTGTCATCGGCTTTGGAAATCTTTCAGGAACAGCCGCAATAGCCTCCGGAGTTAAAAGTGGTGCTGGAAAAAGCGAAGCGGCTGATATTGTAACACTGGTCTTTAGAAAATTGCGCCTGTCCATAGGTTATCCTTTATCCCGACTAACTGAAAATGCAATTGCCTAAGCATTATAGTTAGTGGTTGTGCCAGATATATCAACAATAATAAATTGAGTGGGTCGAAAACCTCAGTAGTTTCGACATTCCTGGTTTCGTGTTTCTCTTCAATGTCATTGTCGATTCGATGATGCCGACTTAAACGAAGTTAGTCAATCACTATGTCAGGAGCAAGTGAGATTTACTGAATACGGGGATTGATTCCCGCCTTCGGGCGTGTTGGAAAAGTTAAGTTTGCATCGTTGCGGCAGATTTTGTAAATCCGCATGGCTGGTTTTTGTGACCTGACTTCTTATCTGACACAACGGAACATTGACGGAGTTGATGTCTCATTTAGGTTGATACTGCTTGCCGGAAGTATCAGAACAAAGCTATATTGATGCCGAATTGGAAAGCGAATTGCCATGAGATTTTCTGTAGGGACTGACATAATAGACATCGAAAAGCTGCGAGGATCATACGCGCGGTGGGGACTTAAACTTATCAGACGCCTGCTCACAGACAAGGAGCACGAGTATTGCAGACACAAAGCGAATTTCCTGCAATCGGTAGCAGGGAGAGTTGCATCGAAAGAGGCTGTCTACAAAGCACTCTACAGATACGGCGTCTCAGGCTATTCATGGAAAGATATCGAAATCCTCGACGATGATACGAATGCGCCAGTAGTACATATATCAGACAGGGTGGCTAAGATCACTCCCGATGTTCAAATAGCGATCTCGATCTCACATACTGAAGAACACGCCATTGCAATGGCACTTGTCGAACTCAATAACGATTCAAATACGAATTCGTGATTTCACTCGAACAGTTCGGATGCTTTCAGGATCGTGATGTCATCTGCAGACAATCCAGGATCATAAGCTTTGATTTCAGCATCGGCGGTTTCAAGACTGTCACTTTTCGTTCCGGATGGATACTCGACAGATGTCGTGTCATCAAGTAATTCACTCCTGAACTTCTCAGCATCGGATACGACAGCCACAAGCAGAAAATCATCAGCAGACCAGTGGCGGGACACTGCGGATCGAATCCGTTCTAATGTCACGCCGGATATGCGATTCTCATAATCAGAAAGATACTGAGGATCATCGAAAAGCACCTGCTCGATCTCAATGCTCAATCTGCGTTCGGGGGTCTCGTAGATGAATGGAAAATGATTGATGAGAAATTGTTTTGTTTTCTCAAAAACACTCTCGGTTATTTCGCCATTGATAATCTTTGACCATTCGAGCAGGGCGAGACGAATCGTAAACTCAGCGTTTGCTGACTTGGGATATGACCAAATCGAGAAGTATGACGGATACCACGGGATCAGTAACTCAGACATTTTCGACCAGCTATCTTGTTCGAAATGTTCGTGATACGCATACGCGCCATAAGCCAGCCCCCGCTCAAACCTGATTGTCTGATAGAGTCTTCCGAACGCTTCCCTGTGCTGGCCGAGATATGCTCCGGCGACAATCATCGGATAATAATCGCTGTTCTTGCGATCATAATCGACAATATTGCCAATCCGAAAATGTGTCTGTGTGCGGTTCTCTTTCTCGACAAGAACAACTTTGCGCCCCTTAACCGGCGATACCGACTGGCGCGGTCTTTCAACTGTTCCGACAGGCATCGAACTTAAATCAGCGCGTATCGAATCGTCGAAATTAGTCGGGTAATCGCCTGCAATACCGACGATGATCTTGTCCGAACCGAAATACTTGTAATAAAACGAATCGCAATCTTCGGGTGTAAACGATTTCACTGATGATTTCAACCCCACTGTCGGGTGAGCGTATCGATGATTGGCATAGAGCGTTTGCTGAAAAACAGCAAGCGCAAGCTCGGCATCATCGCGCACGATTTCATCGATTTCATCTGCCTGCTCGGATTTAAGCAGTGCTATCTCCCGGTCAGGAAATGTCGGATGCAATAAAATGTCCGAGAGTATCTCAAATGTCCGTGCAACATTTTCTTTCAGCGAGACACAATCAAACAGGATAGTCTCCCTGTCAACGCGGACATTTATTTCGGAACCAAGTTCCTGTAATTCAGTATCAATTTCCTCGCGGGTTCTATCCCCCGCCCCGCGCAGCATTAGATTAGCAGTGAAATGCGCAAGCCCTTCTTTTCCGACAGGATCATCAACCGACCCTGATTTCACGAGAATCTGGATATTGACTAATGGTATCCCCGGTTTCGCGAATTCCACAACACTGATCGGTTGCGGTTCATCTGCTTTCTCGGCAGGCGAACACGCGAGAATCAGGAGCAACATCGCAATAACCGAGAAACGCACGGACAACATTCGATCAATTCTCCGGCAGCGGTGACAGGGTTACGATAGTAGATTTTGACGGCGTCAGATATTTTGCGGCCGCATTTCTGATGTCGTCCGGTGTTATTTCTTCGAGCATATCATAATACTTAAACAGCATGCGGTAATTGCCTCCCTCGATATGAAAATGTCCAAGTGCGCCGCCTACTCGAAATGGCGTATCAAGCCCCTGAAGGAATTTTGTTTTCATCGGATTGACAGCTCGTTTCAGTTCGGTTTCCGAAACTGGTTGTGCGGCGAGGGCTGTGATTTCATTTTTCACAACAGCGATGATCGAATCGAATTCAACTCCATCCATGAGCGTGGCGTCGATCACAAACAAAGTCGGGTCTTTCATTTCCTCAATCCGCCCCTCCACTGACTGAACGAGATCAAGCTCCAGTTTTAGTTTTCGATACAATCGTCCGGTCTTCGAAAACAGGATATTATTAAGCACCTGCAGTGCGATCAGATCCGGTGAATCCAGATTGAGATCAGGCGCCTTGTACCCGATCAACATCATGTATGGTGAGTGAGTATCCTTGAATTCGAGATCGCGCCTGCGCGGTTTTTTCTGTACAGGTTCGTTTCTGACGCGCGAAGTCGGCGGCAGTGATCGTCTCCAGTCGCCATAGCGTTCAAATATCCATTCACCGGCCTTGTCGGGATCGAAATTGCCGCAGATCACAACCGTGCAATAATTCGGCGAATAGAATATTCTTTTGAATTCGAGCACATCATTGTAACGAAGATTCTTTTCTAGGTCTCGCTCCCATCCGATTACCGGATGGTGATATGTGTGCTTGCGGAACGCGAGCCTGTTCAGCTCCTGATACAGGTAACCGCCGGGATCGTCGTCGATTGATCTCCTGCGCTCCTCTCTGACAGGCCCAAGTTCACGGCGAAAGGCGTCGCGTGTGAATTTCAAATTCCTGATTCGATCCGATTCGATTTCAATGATCCGCTTGAGAAACTCAGATTTTGCATTTACGAAATAGCAGGTATAATCCTCCGATGTGTATGCGTTTGTCTGTGCACCCATCGGCGCGACAGCATCGCTGAAATTCGGAAACTTCTTGGTGCCGCGAAACATCATGTGTTCCAGAACATGAGC
>JAJRZO010000492.1 GCA_024275215.1 Candidatus Zixiibacteriota bacterium
GGCGAGGATGATCCTGACAATCGCGGCTATCAGATACAGTACAAGCGCGGTTACCATGCCGCGCCGCCATCGGATCAGACATACGAAATTCGCAGCGATATGTGTGCGACGCTGAAGAGTCTCGGCGTGCCGATCAAATACCATCATCACGAAGTAAGCGGCGCGTCACAGGAAGAAATAGAAATCAGTTATGGCAGCCTGCTCGAAACGGCCGACCGCTGCATGCTGGTCAAGTATGTTGTCAAGAACACTGCAATCAGACACAACATGTCTGCGACATTCATGCCGAAGCCACTCTACAACGAGCCGGGCAACGGCATGCATTTTCACCAGTATCTTTCAAAAAACGGCAAGTCTGTTTTTTACAATGCAAAGAAAAACCTCAAGTTGTCGGATGCGGGAAGATACTACATCGGCGGCTTGCTCAAACATGCTGCTGCATTACTTTGTATTTGTTCTCCATCAACCAATTCATACAAACGACTCGTGCCCGGATTCGAGGCGCCTGTCAAGGGGACTTACTCGATTGCCAACAGGAGCGCGGCGATACGTATTCCGGGTTATCAGCTTGACCCCTCGACATATAACATGGAATTCCGTCCGCCTGATGCTACCAACAATCCGTATCTTGCAATAGCCGCGCAGCTTATGGCCGGACTCGACGGTATCAGAAACAAGATCGATCCCGGCCCGGATATCTCTGACGACATCACCCACATGTCCAAACGCGAGCTTGCCAGGATTCCGACATTGCCGACATCGCTCGTGCAGGCAGTGGATGCACTGAAAAAGGATTGCGATTTCCTTCTCGAAGGCGGGGTATTCACAGAAGACCTGATCGATGAATGGGTGCGCGTCAAACAGGACGAAGCCGCTGCCATCAGCGTTCGCCCACATCCGCATGAGTTCAATTTGTATTTTAACTGTTGATGTAAGAATAACAGCAGGTCAGAATTGCTTTTCCCTGGAAATGCCGATGGAGACATCTATGAAACATTAACTATTTCGGGGGAAGATCAAAACGACCTGCAAGAGAAGACCTATCCCAGTTTCTTTTGGAATCGCATTACGCTGAGGGCAAGGATTGCTAATCCGAATAAAAAGAGTACCAGCGCATCATCCCAGAGTTCCGCAAAGCCTACACCCTTGAGAAATATCCCTCGCACAATCGTGAAAAAATACCGAAGTGGCAGCAAGTATGTGTACAACTGAATGATTCTCGGCATGTTCTCAATTGGAAAAACAAAACCTGAGAGAAAGATCATAGGCTGCATCACGAAAAATGTCGATGTCATCATCGCCTGCTGCTGTGTGCTCGACACTGTCGAAACAAACAACCCAAGGCCGAGTGTAGTCATCAGGAAGACAATACAAAGCAGAAAAAGTTGTACTATGCTGCCTCGCACAGGAATATCAAACCAGAATGTCGCGACCAGCAAAACGAGAATAATGTCAACAATGCCGATTATTGCGAACGGCGTCAGTTTCCCGATTATCAACTGATATGGTTTGATTGGAGTTACGACGAGTTGTTCCATAGTACCGATTTCTTTTTCCTTCACGACCGCAAGCGAGGTGAGAAGCATCGTTGTCAGCATCAGTAGCAGACCGAGAATCCCCGGCACAATGAAATTTCTGCTTTTCAGGTCGGGATTGTACCATACCCGCACCTGCGGATCGATACCTGCTGCGGCCAGTTTCGCAAGCGGAGTTCCTCGTACTCGTTTCAGAGTGATCCTGACTGAGTACCCCTTCACGATCGCTTCGGCATACGAAAGCCCTGCTGTTGCGAGGTTGACATCGGAACCATCGGCGATTACCTGAAGCTCAGCTTGCCTTCCCGAGAGCAAATCATCGGAAAAATCGATCGGTATGACAATCGCCAGTGCTGCCTCGCCATCGTCGATATAGGAATCCAGGTCGCGGATATCATCGACCTCCTGTACCACCGAGAAAAATCCTGAATTCGTGAAGGCATTGACAAGTTCGCGACTTCGGCTGGAACGATCGTAATCACAAACGACAGTCGGGATATTTTTGACATCGAGATTGGCCGCATATCCGAGGACAATAAGCTGAAACACAGGCGCAATCAGAATAATCGGCAGCATTCTCCTGTCACGTTTGATCTGGAGAAACTCTTTACGGATCATGTTCAGAATCGCTTTCATAACTCTGTGCTCCTTTTTTTCTTCTTGCTGCCGGAGATTTGTGCGCTCAATCGTTTCGTGCTAATCACAATTGTAATCAACGCGAATATTGTCAGGTAGAGAAATTGATCCCAGCATGAAGAAAGCCCGACTCCCTTGAGCATGATAGCGCGAAGCGCCGCCATGAAGTATTTCGCCGGCACAAGGTAGGTGATGACCTGGATCGGGACTGGCATATTGCGCACCGGGAACACGAATCCGGACAGAAAAAATACGGGCAGCATGGTCGCTGTCACTGCAATTGTGAACGCTACCTGCTGAGATGCTGATACTGTCGATATGAGCAGGCCGAGGCCAAGGCAGCCGGTAAGATATATCAGTGTCGCAAGAAGTAACAGCAACGGACTTCCTTCAATCGTAACATCGAAGAGCACAAAGCCGACCGCGAGAATCGCAATAGTCGCTGCCAGCGATATGAAAATGTACGGAATTGTTTTACCAATGATAAGTTCAAGCGGGCGCAGGGGAGAGATTGTGATCTGCTCCATTGTGCCGTGTTCTTTCTCCCTGACAACAGAAAGCGATGTCGAGATGACCGCTGTTACCATCAGGATAAATCCGATCAATCCCGGCACAAGGAACTTCGCGCTTACGAGTTCGGGATTGAACCAGACTCGCGGTTTGTAGTCGATGGGTGGCTTGTAATTGCCCTGTCCTGCTCGTGCAAGAGTCTCTACCTGAATGTTTTCAGAATAACTCATTACAATAGTACTGATATATCCTGCGGCGGTCGATGCCGAAGTCGGATTGGCGCCGTCGAGGAGTACCTGGATTGAGGTCGATCGATCAGCTTCGATGTCACTCGAAAAGCCATAAGGGATCACTATCGCTGCGACAGCGTCTCCATGATTCAAAAGCTTGTCGATTTCTTTGCTTTCTGATGCGTAGTAGCTCAGATCGAAGTACTCAGTGTGAAGGAAATTTTCTATAAAGTTACGACTCTCGGCGCTCATGTCATGATCCAGCACCGCAAGCGAGATATGTTTGACATCAAAATTAAGCGCATAACCAAACATCACGAGCATGAATGCCGGAACGAGCAACAATATCCCAAGCGTGCGCTTGTCCCGCTTGATCTGCCGCAATTCTTTCCTGACAACCGGTACGATTCTGTTCATTGGGATATCTCGATTTTATGCGGCATCATGTGATTCCCTTTCGATCAGATGTACAAATACATCTTCGAGCGACGGCAGTATTCTGTCGAATCGTTTTACAGTGATTCCGTGTTGCGCAATGCAATCGGCAACTATCGTTTTTGCTGTCGTGTCGTCCGCCGCAACAATATGTACAGTGTTACCAAAGATCGATGCTTCGATGACGGCATCACACTGTTTCAGTGTTTCTGCAGCGAGAAGAGGATTATCACATTCAATTTCAAACATCGGGTCGGAAATGTACC
>JAJRZO010000493.1 GCA_024275215.1 Candidatus Zixiibacteriota bacterium
CCTGCCAACTGCGTCAGGAGTCCTTCATTGCCCAAAAGATCAAACCATGAAACCGCGATTATGTACGGGGGAATCATCAGGGGAATCACAAAGAGAATCGTGAAAAATCTGCGAAGAGGCAAGTCTGTTTTTCCAAGAAGTATTCCAAGAGGCATCCCGACTACAACTGTAAGCACTGTAACCAGTAAAGAGAGAGTCATGCTGTGTCGCATTAGTATCCACTGGTGCGAAGATGTCAGCACACCTTTATAAGATGCCAGACTAAAATGACCGTCAACAATCATGCTCTTAAAGAACATAGACAGGACGGGCAACAAGCCAATCGTAACAAACATGATGACAACGATCGTGAGAAACAGACGTTTTGCCATCTAAACTAAAGTCCCATCCAGTTTTTCAGAAAAGGTTGGATTTCAACCATTTTCCGGGCAACCTCTGTGTAATTCACTTGCATGACCTTAATGTCCTTTATTGGTTTCAACTCCGGCGGCGTCTTAACATCAGGATGCAGTGGAATTTGCGCGCAGTCGGCAAAAGCCAGTTATCGTTCTGTTTCCCGTGTAAGCAGGTAATCGATAAGTTTTGTGGCTGCCTTCGGATGCGGAGCACTTTTGATCAGCATGACTGCGTTAGGTACGATGAAACACCCGATACCGTCTTCTCCCTGATCGGGATAAACCATCACGACGGATTTTCCCTGCCTCATGCGATTGACAGCATCGTCGCTGTCAACCAGACTGAAATCATATTGTCCGGCGGCGACGAAGTCTGCGCTTTCGCCATTGTTTGTCGAAATTGCCACATCATTGCGTTTCATAGCCGTCATTAATTCTTTTGCTTTCTCATCACCCCAGATAGTGAACAGCGCGGCTATTTCGGCGGTTGTGGTCCCGAAGAGAGGATTGGTAATAACCGACCTTCCTTTCCAGAGAGTATCTGTATAAGCCAGAATAGTGCCGGGTTTATCTACAACATTGTTGTTTACGACAAGAACCCTTGCCCTTGCTGAAAAACCAGTCCAGTATCCATCGGGATCTTTGAACACCGGCGGAATATCCTTTGAATTAGGGGAAATGTAAGGCGCTGATATACCTTTTTGTTTCAGGACTTCAGCCCGGATCGGTTCGTTAGCCCAGTAAACATCGGCCTGAGGATTGTCCTTTTCGGCAATGAGGCGGTTCATTGCCCCGGTGCTCTTGGCTTCTTCGGTGTCGTAGACTGCCTTTACTTTTATACCGGTCTCCTTTTCAAAGTCCCTGAGTATGGGTTCAGAAAAAACCTGATCCTCAGAGACATAGACCGTGACGATCTTCGAAGCTTCATCTTTCTTGCTGCAACCAGAGATACAGACAATGCTTACAGTCATTGTTGTCAATGCAATCAAGGTGTACAGATGTCTAAACGCAGGATTCCTTTGCAATGTGATTCTATTCATTTGTTATTCTCCACAAAAGATTTCATGAAACCGTATGATAACTACGCCCTGCACCCGTACCCGGCCACAGGCTTATTACACCTGTAATAAGCGCCATACCCATAACGATTATGGCGGCAACCAAAACATAATTCCACTCTGTTGTAAACCACAGTATCTCGCCTGCCAGACCTCCTGACATCCCGATGATTGAAGTCCAGATGTAAAGTTTTGGCCATAAATGTGGCACTGTGGAATGATCGTACTTGTATCCGACAGCAAGCGTGACAGCGAAAATGATCGGCAGCAGGAGAAATGGATAAAGCAGGTGTGCACGTATGAAAATATTGTCGTTCATCGCCCCCGGCGCCGGGGAAACACCTGTTCCGTAGAATCCTTCGTTTAGCTCGATGTATACGCCAGTCAGCACAGCGCCTGCGAAACCAAATATCCAGTTGGCAAAAATACCAGTCCGAATTGTAGCTTTCACGGAAGCAAAAAACTTTGTTCCCGTACTCTTCAACGATCCGGTAAGCCCCGCCATCAGAATCAGGAAACCAATTTGCTGTAGTGTCAAAATCACATCGTCAAGCGGTATCCCGCTGGGACCTGATGCAAAGAGAACGGGTGGCTCCCACCCGGACATTGCAGAAAAAACATAGATACCTGTAGCCAACAGAATACTTACAAATGTTGTCCATAACCCCAGTATACTCATCCGCTTTCTCCAACCGCCGCGAGATTGATATTGAAAGAATATCGCTGCGAGTGCAGCCAGTCCACACAAAACCGCTGCTACTATAAGATGAGAATGCGAAGCTACAAGGCCGTCCTGAAAATCGTCGGGTTTCATACTTGTGGCATTGAGCAGGATATGCAATCCGGGGATGGACTTCGCGCCTGTGTCGATACACCAGCCTGCAAAGTGGCCGAGAGGTGCAGCTATAAGAATCGCAATGATCGAGGAAAACAACAGCCAGAATACCGCACCTGTTTTTCGTGAGTTTGCATTTTTCCCCAGAGCATTCATAGCCATGACAACTACAAGAATTATCCCAAGAATATCGGTCATCACCATGCCGACGATCTGAACCACGGCTGCAACAGAAATGCCCTCATTGACATTGAATATTGAGCCAATGCCAACGAATAGAATGGAAAACATAGCTCCTGCGGAATAGGCGCGTCCATCGTTCAGGCGGAGATGTAGTATTTTTATGGTCAGGAGATACAGGAGGATCAATACAGGGACTATTATGGCATGATAGTACATGGCTCCGGTATAACTGAAATCTCCGGGGACTAACCAGCGAATCCTGAAAAGAGGACTTAAAATCAAGGCAAGGACAATCCAGCAGACAGCGAAAAAAACAGCAATATCAGTTGAAGCAACATTCTTAGCTCCTTTGGACTGTCTGATTATCTCTTTCATCCCTGCGATCCCAATTGCAATCTGTTATTTACACGAAGTCGTTGCCAATCAACTTCTTACTTGCACATCCCAGCGGGCGACAATCCGCAGAGATGTACTTACTGCCCGGTTTTTGCCACGTCCATGCGGCACCATGCGTAAAGCGCATCGTAAACCTCGAATTGTCGCTGGAGGTTTTCGGCGTCGTCAGGAAAGCGAATGCTGTATCCGACAGCAATAGCCTCAAATCCGGGAGCAAGTGCATCGCTGTCACGGTCGTCCGTATCAGCCGCATGAATGATCCGGGCAAGACGCAGCAAAGCTTTGTCTCGCAGATTATACTTTTCGATGATTGTCTCGAACGAGCACTTGCCGTCGTGGTGACCTAATTCAACACCGGGCGCATCGAAGGGGATCGCTCCTTCATGCTCTGCCACGTCATTGATACGCGATGCAGGCACGAAGAGTATTTCAGCTTCCGAGTCGATAAACCGTCTGATGAGCCAGGGGCATGCCACTCTGTCTACATGAACATGCGACCGTGTTACCCATTTCATTAGTTTGTCCTTTCTGTTTCTCAAATGTATTTCGCACAAGGGCTGGCGTTTTCGATATTTATACACCGCACAGTGTTGCTGTCGGATTCAACACAACGGACTATTTTTCACCACTGTCCTTGTGATTATCGCTGTTTTCTTTCCCGCCGGAATCGACCTTATAATTGTCAAAAGATGTCACGGCATCAGCCTTGGTCCACAAACCCACACCGCCCGGTTTTGTGAAAAGATCGTCTGTGCCCTCAAGAAGCTTCTTCCCATTGAGATACCCTTCGAATTGTTTACCGTGCTGAATAATCTTGAGTGTGTGCCATTTATTAGCAGGCAATGCGATTTTCGTACTCGCCAAAGTCTTACGGGCGCCATCGCGCACATAGTAGATGCGAAAATTATCCTCCAGTGGATTGAAACGAGCGATGTAATAATTTTCCTTGTCCTGTGCTCGCCATATCACTCCTCCGCCCTGATCCTCTTCACCTTTGACAGCCTTGAATCGAACTTCGATTTCGCCATCGAGAAAAGAAACAGTATCTGTCCAGCAGATATTGAATGTTCCTCCGAACGTGTGGTTAGGACTGGTCATGGCAAGGACATGGTCACCGGAGGGCGCAGTCGTATCTTTGACAATCTCCCATGTCGCAAGAGGACCTTTCTGGTTTGTAGCTTCAGCTTTCCACCCGGCAGGGAGTTTTCCGACTGAAATATCATCGAAACTCCATGACACGATGTTCGCATTGTTTGTTGTTGATGGTTTTTTATCTGATCTCCCCTGGATTTGCGCCTGACCATAGCCGAGCGTGGCAACAGATACAAGCGTCACAAGCAGAGCTATTATTCTTCTGATTTCTTGTCTTGTTTGTGCCATGATTTATTTTTCCCTGCAACTATGATGAATCTGTTTATTGCTACTAATGCTCCCGCAGCTTTGAATCCAAAGCTGCAACAAATATACATTATACATAATACATACAGTACGCCAGCACCGTCTACTTAATTGTTGCTGAATTATTTATTAGATGCAAACAAGGCAGAGTTGTCGACCGAAAGAGGACTAAATTAAGTGGAAATAACCGCAAGCAGAGAATTAGCCCTGCAGGACAGAACAATCTTTTTGAACTTTTGAAACACAAGATTGTTCTTTGCCTTTCGAGATAATTAGTTATCTTCGGAAGTCTTCTCTTTTTATTGATTAACCAAACTAATAATTGGGGATTGAGAACAAATGGACAGGGCAATTATACAGAAGATCAGAAATATCGGCATTGTCGCTCATATAGATGCCGGTAAGACGACGATTACTGAACGCATTCTCTTTTTCACCGGAATGATACACAAGCTCGGCGAGGTACACAACGGCCAGGCTGTCATGGATTTCATGAAACAGGAGCAGGAGCGCGGAATTACAATATCGTCGGCTGCCATTACGACTCATTGGAATAACCATCAGGTTAATATCATCGATACTCCCGGGCATATTGATTTCACGCTTGAAGTGGAACGTTCCCTGCGAGTTCTGGATGGTATTGTCATGGTTTTTTGCGCCGTCGGCGGTGTGGAACCCCAAAGCGAAACGGTCTGGCATCAGGCTGACCGATACAAAGTGCCGCGAATCGCTTTTATCAACAAGATGGATCGGACAGGCGCCGAGATGTTTCGTACTATCGAAATGATGAATGATATGCTGGGCGCGAATGCGGTTCCGTTTCAGATACCAATCGGTGAGGGTGGGGATTTTGAAGGCATTATCGATCTGGTTTCGATGAAAGCGATCTATTATGACAGGCTTCAGCGTGTTGAAAAGGAAATCCCTGAAAATATGCTTCCCAAAGCTCAGGAACTTCATGACAATATAATTTCGACTCTGGCGGATTATGATGACAACCTGATGGAAAAGTACGTCAACGAGAAAGAGATCACGACTGACGATATTATCAGTGCCGCCCGTTCCGCCGTACTGGGAATCTGTATCACACCGGTGTTTTGCGGATCAGCTTTCAAGAACAAAGGAGTACAGCATCTTCTTGATGCTATTGTCAACTATCTGCCATCACCGATCGACCGCGGTATTGTCCGCGGGGTCGAGGTTGACAATCACGGGACGACCATCTCCCGCCAGCCAACGACAAAACGGCCGTTTTCCGCTCTGGCGTTCAAGATAATCAATGATCCACATGTCGGTCAGCAGACATTTATGCGGGTCTATTCGGGTCTTGCCAAAGCCGGAAGCTATGTTTTCAATTCGACAAAGGGAAAGCGCGAACGAATTGGGCGGATAATGCGTATCCATGCAGAGAATCGCCAGGAACTTACCGAGATAAAAGCAGGCGACATCGCCGCACTTATCGGAATGAAATCTACTACCACCGGCGATACACTTTGTGCCGAAAGTGATCCGATACTTCTGGAAAACATTCACTATCCGGAAACTGTTCTTGATTTGCGTATCGAACCGGAGGACAAGAAGAATCGGGAAAAACTGGGAATAGCGTTGAATAAAATCGCGCTCGAGGATCCATCCTTCACCGCCAGGTTTGATGAGGAGACTGAAGAAACGATTGTTTCAGGCATGGGGGAACTGCATCTGGAAGTGATTGTAGATCGACTGAAGACAGAACACAAGGTTAATGTCAAAGTCGGAGAACCGGCTGTCGCTTTCAGGGAGACCATTACAACAGAATCCCAGTACAATTACAAATACAAGAAACAGTCGGGCGGCAAAGGGCAGTATGCTCATATCGAATTTCGTCTTGAGCCAAACCCCGGTGGTGGAATCGAATTCGTTAATCGTATTGTCGGTGGGCATATTCCCAAAGACTATATCCCCGGCGTCGAAAAAGGATTTCGTGATTCCGCTAAGAAAGGGCTTTTGGCTGGATTTCCGATGGTGGATTTGAAATTCGTACTCATCGATGGCTCCCACCATGAAGTCGATTCGAGCGAGATGGCATTTCGTATTTGTACGGCAAGAGCCTTGAAGGAAGTCATTCACAGAACCAGGCCTCGGCTGCTGGAACCAGTTATGAAAATCGAGATAAACACTCCTGATGAATATATGGGCGATATTCTGGCGGATATTAACCGTCGCCGCGGAAAAATCGAGACCCTCCGTCGTTTCCGAAAAGGCTCCCAGAAGCTGAACGGATCTGTACCTTTGCGAGAGATGTTCAGTTACGCTTCGACCCTCCGGACTCTTTCCAGCGGACGAGCAAGTTTTTCTATGGAGTTCCTGAAATATATGTTACTTCCTGCGAATATCGAGGAGGAGGTAATCGCCGCTCGTCAAAAAAAGTAGCATGCCTGAGAATGTCAGTGAACTCCATATATCTGAGCAGAGTTACCAGACATGCCTTTGGCGGGGAAAACTCTGTTGAATCCCTTTTTCGGTTGACATGACGGAGACTTCAGCGGACAGCTCGATATATAATTCGCCAAAGATAACCGGATTAAAGGGGAAAGGTATGTGATAGGTTCGCCGTGGATGGTTCTGTAGTGTGCGTCACAGGGTCTGAGAATACCGAACTGTTCGCCCTTGAAGACTCTGAAAGAACCCCTCACCGCCCCAATTTCTTCAAAACACTTTATCATACTCTCAACAGAAACAGCCTGCGGTATCTTGTGGTCTGATTCTTCCTGCACATCAAGGTTGACTCAAAGTCGTTTTTTATTCACAAAAAAGACAAAAAGTCCTTTGTGGCGCCGTCGATGTTTCATTATGAAATCGCTTTCAGGAAAGATGTTCAGGATATGATCTGCTGTGTTACTGTGCTCCGCAAGCGTCAATGAATCGATGGGTTCCGAGTTATAATATCTGTGATTAATATGCCGATAAATCAGGACAGAGAAATCCACTTCGATGAGAAAGATGTGGAATATCTTAGTCAGTTAAGTATTGATCACGGATGAGTTGAATGATGAAAA
>JAJRZO010000494.1 GCA_024275215.1 Candidatus Zixiibacteriota bacterium
GTTGTTTCCTCGCCGCTAAATTTGAGATCCTGAGGGAGTGTCGATACTACTGCACCATGATGAATCTTTACGTTCTTCCCAATACGAGCACCTGAGGCAATCAGCGCATTGGATGCTATCCTGGTGCCATCACCAATTGTGACATTTGATTCGATGATCGAATGTGGGCCGACCGTGACCCCCACGCCTAATTGGGCAGCGGGATCGACAATCGCTGTCGGATGTATGTCAGTCGCTGGCATCCTGATCCCTGTCTACGACGGCAGCCATCATTGTCGCCTCTGTAACGAGTTGTCCGTCAACATAAGCTTTCCCGCTCATTTTGCATACATTCCTGCGGAAAGAGACGAGTGTAACATCGAATAATATCTGATCACCCGGCACTACAGGTTTTCTGAATTTGACATTGTCCATACTTACGAAATAGACAAGTTTGTCCTTGGGTCTGCCGATTGTTTCGAGCAACAGGAATCCGCCAGCCTGTGCCATCGCCTCGACAATCAACACACCGGGCATGATCGGATGATCGGGAAAATGTCCCTGAAAAAATGACTCATTTATTGTAACATTTTTCAAAGCATGAACACATTTCTCAGGTTCGAGATCAATTATCCTGTCGATCAGCAGGAAAGGGTACCGGTGAGGCAGAATCTTCATGATAGCGTTGATATCAAGAAGGTAACCCTGTTGCAATCCGTTGCTGCCGTATTTCTTTGATAGAAGCTGTTTTTCGTACATCGACCGAATCTTCTTTGCGACTGCAACATTTGCAGCATGACCGGATCGCGCGGCAAGGAAATGCGCCTTGACAGGCACTCCAATCAGCATAATATCCCCAAGCAAATCGACTGCTTTGTGCCGAACAGGTTCATTGTCAAACCTGAGTTTTTTATCTTCGAGAATACCACTCTTCTGAAGTTTGATATCCCTGTCGATATCAAATTTCTTCTTGAATTCTTCAAGTTCGGCTTCAGTCATTTCCTTGTCGATTATAACTATTGCGCTGTCGAGGCTTCCTCCCTTGATAATACCCTGTGACTTCATCATCTCGACTTCAGAAAGGAAACAGAATGTCCGGGCAGGTGCGAATTCCTCGACGAATTCGTCTGTCAGCGAAACCAGCGATGTATACTGAGTACCGAGCGCAGGGTTGGCGTAGTCGATCATAAATGTAATGCGCAGGTCATCCGACGGCGTCACGACAATATCTACTTTGCGCTCAGGTTCAGAATAGGCGATCGGTTCATCGATTACGAGATATTGCCGGTCGGATTCCTGCTCGACAATCCCGGCTTCGAGAAGTTTATCGACAAACGGCTTGACCGAACCATCGAATACAGGCGGCTCGGCATTATCGAGTTCGCATGTCAGATTGTCAATCCCGAGACCGGATATTGCCGCAAGAACATGTTCCACAGTATGGACTTTAATACCGTTGGTTGCAAGTGTTGTACCGCGATTAAGATCAGAGACATGGTCGACAATAGCAAGGATCTCAGGGCTGCCCTCGACATCAGTTCTCTTGAATGTGATCCAGTGATCGACTGGCGCCGGCTTGAATGTGATTGTCACCCTGCATCCCGTATGCAAACCGATCCCTTCAAGGGACACCGGCGTTTTGATTGTGCGTTGTTTCTCATTCATAACAAATCAGCGCAAAGTATACTATACACCACAGCTTTTGTAAAACGGTTTTTCATCACTAATCAGTCACAGCGGTTGACAACCTCATCCGATTTGCGTTTTTTCCGGCTTGACTGGTTCGAGATCACCGCGATGCCGATTCTGACTGCATGCGGTTTCAGGTAATCTCACGATTGTTGAACTCGTTTCTGGAGGAATAGATGTCTCTCATAATAGGTGAAGAAAGATTACGCATCGAGGATGTTGTCGATGTCGCACGGCATGGAGAAACAGTAGAATTGTCGGAATCAGCTCTTGAACGGATCAGACATTGCAGGAAATTCGTCGAGAAGAAAGTCGAAGAGCATGCCATAATGTACGGTATCACAACCGGAATCGGAGAACTTTCCGAAGTATTTCTCCCGCCTGAACAGATTAAGGAATTCCAAAAATATATCATCTATAGCCACGCCGCCGGTTATGGTGAGCCGGTCGATGCAGAAGTTGCGCGCGCAGCGTTGCTGTCTCGGATCAAAGTCCTCTCGCACGGGCATTCCGGATGCAGGCCGGTTATAGTTGAGACAATGCGTGATCTGTTGAATAAAGGCGTGACTCCTGTGATGTGCAAAAGAGGATCGGTTGGCGCATGCGGCGATCTTTCTCCGATGTCACAAATGGCGTTGGTGCTAATCGGCGAGGGCGAGGCGTTTTTCAATGGCGAACGGATGCCTTCAAAAGATGCGTTGGCTAAAGCCGGTATCAAACCCGTCGTATTCGAGGCTCGCGACGGACTCGCATCGATCAATGGATCTAATGTCATTACAGGCATGTCGGCGCTTCAATTATTCGATTCGTATGTGTTCACCAAGACTGCCGAAATTGCCGCCGCAATGACTCTCGAAGCTCTCAAAGCCAACATGCTCGCCTATGACGAAAGACTGCACAAAGTCAGAGGTTTCAGGGGCGCAATCGAGTGTGCCGAGAATATCAGAAATCTAACTGTCGACAGTGAGATCCTCGCGATGAAAGACAAGAAAGTTCAGGATTCATATTCGATGCGGAGCACGCCGCAGGTTGTCGGTACTGCCAAAGACACATACCGATTTTGCCGCGATATGATCGAAACGGAACTCAATGGAGTTGGTGACAATCCGATTTTCTTCCCGGATGAAGGTAAAGGTGTTGTGATAACCGGCGCCAATTTCCAGGGTACGCCTGTTGCATTCCCACTCGAATTCATAGGGATTTCAATCACAACCATTGCTGTCATGTCAGAACGAAGAACCAACAGGCTTCTGAACAAGAATCTTTCTGTCGGGCTGCCTGCATTCCTGACTGAGGGCGCGGGCATGTTCTCCGGTATGATGCTGACTCAGTACACGCAGGGACAACTGATTTCCGAAAACCGCGTGCTGTCGCATCCTGCCGCTACCGGATCGATACCCGCTGCTGCAGATCAGGAGGATTTCGTCTCAATGGGAATGACTTCCGCGATTAAGACACGACAGATCATAGACAATGCGTGCGCGGTAGTTGGAATCGAACTGCTTTGCGCTGCGCAGGCGGCGGACTTCAGAAAACCCCACAAACTCGGCAAGGGAACTAACGCTGTCTATGAATTGATCAGGGAGCATATCCCATATATGAAGGAAGACCGACCTTTGTATAACGACATCAACAAAATAGCTGAATTGGTGCGCACCGGTAAGATTCTCGAAGCAGCAGAGTCGGCGATTGGGAAACTGAACTGACCGGCATGTTATTGATTGTATTTGTTGCGAAGAGTTGTCAATCGGGCAGGCCGATTGACCTACAGAGTTGCTGCAATCAGGTATTCGTCATTCCCGCGAAGGGGAGTTTTGCAAAACCTATCCTGAGTGCTCGCAGGGGCTGTGCCCCTGCAGATACTGTGTTGTAAACTGTATGCAATGCAAAATGCTGAACACACAGC
Organism: Candidatus Zixiibacteriota bacterium; assembly: GCA_024275215.1. Lineage (GTDB taxonomy): Bacteria > Zixibacteria > MSB-5A5 > JAABVY01 > JAHJOQ01 > JAJRZO01. The sequence continues at coordinate 3,575 of JAJRZO010000494.1, forward strand.
AGCACAACTACTGTGTGCACTTTTACAGAACTGCTGTAGTCAGGTTTTCGTCATTCCTGCGAAAGCGGGAATCCATTGAATGCGTTACAGTTAGGATGGGCTCCCGCCTTCGCGGGAGTGACATGATCAGGTCTCTGCTTGAGTTGAACAAGGCTTTTGGGACACCCTCTCCTCGTCTGTCCCGGTTGGAATGAAATGACAGAGCACAGTTCTAAGACAGCGCTTATCCTCAACTCACGACAGTCAAAACAGCCGACCGGTTCCGATCAATGGGTAGTGAGTACCATCGCGGCGGCGAAGTATGCTGTCGAAAATGGCTATGATCTCATTTGCAGCTATGGCATGAACACATGGGAACTTATTACTTTTCTCAGTGCGAAACTAAAAGCGAATGCGATTGTTCTTGTGCCCGATATTCCTGAAACAGAATCTGAGATCATCCCTCGCTTGCTCGAGCAATACATACTCGACCCTGATAACATAAGATTTCATCCGATTCCGCAATCCGGGAAATCTAAGAAATCATGGTGGATCAATCGTGATCAGACTGCTATCGAAATGAGCGATTTAATTCTGCCTGTCTCTGTCAATCCATCCGGCAATTTATGGGGAATGTTGACTGAAATCGAGGATTTTGAATCGGTGGTTGATGAACGATTCGCAATTATACACAGGAAATCCACTGTAAAGCAATATACTAAGGTCGATGACTCGAGTCTGCGGAGGGAGCAGTTCACATCCTGGGATTATATCACCCACTGGACACGCAGCTTCAATGGTCCCTGGCCAAATCAGGATTCGTACGAGTATTATGACATGCTGACTTCATCCGGGACAGAGTATTCTCACAGCGCGCTCAATACTCTGAAGAACATCATGAGAAGCGGCATCATTCACGGTTCGGGCAACCACATACGTGGTGGTTTCACCGTAGTTTCATTTACCGAACATCACCCAATCGATGCTGTGAAACTGATGAAATGGCGAGCGCGATTTGTCAGATGGAATTTCGAACCATACGGGATCGCGATTGATCGTGAATTTGCAAAAACACTCGGTATCAGGCCTGTAATATATGGGACATCGAGCACATACTCAGAGTTAGCATCTGATTCAAAGCCGTTCTTTCAAAATGTTGGCGAGAAAGCCGGTGACTGGAAACCGGAAAGAGAATGGCGACTGCATGGCGATATCGATCTTTCACTTATTCCGTCAGATAAGACGAAGATTATTGTTCGGAGACAAAGTGAGATTGAAACAGTACGAGAGCTGACTTCGTCTGAGATTATCGCACTGACGGATGAAGATGATTAGTGCTCTGCAGATGTCCAGAGGTTGTCTCAAAAGCTTTGATTTACACAAGTGGAGTTCTGGCTTTGTCGCCCCCGCGAAGGCGGGGGTCCATTTAA
>JAJRZO010000495.1 GCA_024275215.1 Candidatus Zixiibacteriota bacterium
CTTAGTACAAACACCGGAACGAATGGTTGTCCCTGTGCGACAAACAGAATTGTAATCAAAAGAGGAAGAGCAAGCGTAAATATCCACGCTTGTGAGATTCTCTTCCAATAGTAAGCGCAGCATGCGATGGTAGCCCATGCCGCCGATGCTATCAGGAATGGTCTGACTTCATACGCCACGATCATCAGCACAATATATGTCACCCATATCTGCCAGCTTCGGCGGTATCTTTCATCGACAAGAATAATAAGCAGAAATGCCGCCGGTACAATTATGAATGATGTCATGTGAACACCGAGTGCAAGCGTCGAAAGATACGCCATTAGTATCAGATAGAGTTCACCGCGCGGCTCTTTGCGGTGATCAACCCATAAGAGCATCAGATAGATTGTCACCATCATGAACAGCATCGATGTGCCGTAGACTTCGGCCTCAACGGAATTGCCCCAATTTGTTCTGCTAAATGCGAACATGAATCCACCGACAAGCCCGCCAAGATAGACAGCAACCTTCCGCCAGCCATCAAGAGACTCTCCAATAAACCATCTCCTGATAAGCCATGTCGCGGTGAAGTAACCAAACATTGCTGCAAAAGCCGAAGAGATTCCGGAGATTATATTGATCCTGATCGAGGGATCGTCGCCAATGGGGAAAAACGAAAATATCCTGCCAATAAGCACAAAGAGCGGTGTTCCGGGAGGATGCGGAACCCCAAGAAGATGAGCACATGTGATAAACTCTCCGCAATCCCAAAATGAGAGCGTACGCTGAACCGTCATCATATAGACGATCAGTGAAACAAGAAATACAAATCCCCCCAGCAGCAAATGCACAGGGTCTTTTTTTCTTTTATGATACGTTTCGTTAAGATTGTTCATTTCATAAACTTATATAGCTTCCCAATACTTTCCATGTTTGCAGAGTCTTATTCACGAGAACGCAAGTTGTTCCCGAAAAAAAGTCTGTCACGACTCCGCGGATATGAACTCCAAATATATCCGGCAACTCAATAATGTCCAGATTTTTCTCGTGAATCGGGATAAGATTAACAATCAACCTTTCTGTCTTTCCATTTTCCTCGTCTGAACCAGAGCGCTATCACAATGCCACTTGCAATCATGGTCAGTGAAATCGCCCACCAGACGCCAGTCACTCCGAAATCAAATACAAAACAGAGCAGATACGCAATCGGAATTCGCAGGACAGATGCAGGAATACCGATCACCATAGGCGGCAAAGTATCGCCGGCACCCGAAAATGCGCCTTCAAATACGATCACTGATGCCATGAACACCTGAGAAATTGCTATAATTCTCAGATAATCCACAGAATATGCGATCACCTTAGAGTTTGATATAAAGGCTCTCGTGATCAGTTCAGGTATCAACAGGAATGCCATCGTGATTACTAATGTAACAGCTCCGGTAATACCGACAGTAATCCAGACAGCCTTTTCGGCACGATCCGGTCTGCCTGCTCCAAGATTTTGTCCGACCATTGTCGAAACGGCAACAGCAAATCCAAAGCAAATCAAATACGAGATCGACTCCGCTCTGTTCCCCACTCCAAGTGCAGCGATTGCCTCAGTTCCAAACTCGGCGGTTATCCTGTTGATGAAGACATATACAATCGAGAAAACGACACCGTTCAGCGACAGCGGTAATCCTATCCGAACCATTTCGAAAAAAAGTTTCAGATCTATTTTGAGCGCCTGCAACCATTTCAACTCAAGCGTCAACCTTCCGCGCAGCATATAGTACGCAAAGCCGAATACAGCAACGAAATTGGCTATGATTGTCGCGGTAGCCGCGCCTTTCACACCCATCGCAGGAAATGGTCCCCAGCCAAATATCAGGCATGGATCAAGGAGGATATTTCCGGCCACTGCCACGATGGATAGTATCATCGGAGTTTTTGTGTCACCTGTCGCGCGGAATATCGATGTGCCGACTTCATACCAAAGCAGAAAGATTGCACCTGCGAATCTGATTTTCAGATAATCGACTCCGAAAGCTGCTACATTCGGTTCGGTTCCCATGAACGCCATTATATCAGTAGTGAATGTGTAGCCGACAACTGTGACTATGATTGACAGCAGTGTCGAAAACCCTATCGCCTGTACAGCGACATATCCCGCCCTGTCGTAGTTCTTCTCCCCGTAATGGCGGGCGATAATCGCGACGAGTCCTGCCGTAACAATCTCTGCAATCGAAAATAATATCCATATTATGAAAACACTTGATATGACACCGGCCATCTCAGGAGCGCCGAGCCTGCCGACCCAGATCATATCAGTGATCAGAAACGCGGTGTGGACAAACATTGTCGCCACGACCGGCCATGCAAGCTTCACGATTGTCGGAAGAATCGGTCCGGATACCAGATCGAACTTCTTGTTCTCAGTCTGGTACACCTCGTGAGTCTCCGGCATTTCGCTCCCAGATGTATAACTTGATTACGCCGTAGCAGCGACTAAGCGGTTATACAATCGGCCAATCGTTGATGTTGAGGATTCAACAGGCGAAGTAAACGACGAATGATGCGGCAGTGCAAGGGTGAGCATGCTTTGCATAAGTTCGCATAGTCGGTCGCTGGTATCGAAATATGTCATCATCATCAAGTCCCCGCCGCCTTCGATCACCAGTCCATCCTCGACCTCACCTATACGCGCTCCGCAGGCTTCAAGAGTCTCCCTGACGAAACTTACGCGCTCGCGCCATAATGCCGATCCGAACGGAAGATCACGAATCACCGTTTTCCCATCGCAAATCATACTGAGCGGAGCAAGGACAAACAGAAGTTCAGGACAAAACCTGATCAGGTTTCCGCCAAACCGCTTTCCCTGTAAGTGCTGATCCGCACTTATATTTATTGTCAACGCAGGGTAACCGTCAATGCTGTCGTCATCCTGAATAGATATGTCCACACCCATCCTCGAAAGAGCTTTCGAGATTGAGGTCACCGATCCTATTCGTGGAAGATGTGCCAACCTGAGCGAACCATTTCCAGAAAGAACAGATAGTCCGGCAAGAAACATCCCAAGATAATGATCGCCGGGA
>JAJRZO010000496.1 GCA_024275215.1 Candidatus Zixiibacteriota bacterium
AGTAGTACCTGCACCCTGAGGCGTTCCGCCCAGTTCATTCACGCAGCAGAGAGCATCAGCCATCACACAGTCGCCGTTAGGCAGACAACAGGCCTCTGCACCCCGACACGGGATGTTATTACCCTCGTAAACGCCACCGTAAATACTGATGCAGTCGTTCTCAGTGGTGTAAATGCAATCAGAATTGACACCAAGTCCGGTAGGATCATAGCAGCATGCACCAGAGTCAGGAACTGGAGCGCCACCTGTAATAATGAAAGACATGTCGAGCGACTGACCGGAGAAACTCCAGCCTGTGCAACTGTGATCGATCATTGCCATCTCAGGGATAAGAACACTCTGGCCTCGAATGTCCACTGATACCCATTCTGGATTGTAGTCGGGCAGCATGAAGTCAAGCGGTAGCGGACCCGGAACCCCCGGACCTGAATACACGATGGCGCGACCGACATACAGTAATTCGTCGACAGGTGGCAGAGGCGGTGAACTGTCGCCAACAGGTTGATCAATCGACCATTGAGCCGTAGACCAATTCACAGCAATTTCAACAAATGCACCGGGGCCTGTCTCAATAATGCCATTTGGAAGTTCAAGATGTACTTCCTTCCAGCGCGTCGGATTGAATGGGTGATCGTAGAACCAAATGTTCCACCACTCATCCATCGGATAGTAATACCAGCCATTGAATGATGTACCGTCATCGTAATAACCGATGCCACCACCGGCAATGGGCAGACCTTGCGGGTCGAGTTCAATCCACCACTGGTTACTTTTCCAATCAGATTCTGAAACAGGTTCGCGAAGTTCCATCCAGTTTTCGCCACCCTGAATCCAACTGGTAACACCTTCTGTAGTACCTAAAAGACCTTCAAGAACTGATCCGGGCGCACCAGTGAATTCGATCCGATAGGTGATGTCAAAGAAACTTTCAACCCACCAATCAGGGTCGTCCTCAGTCAGGACAAAACCACCCGGACTCGGCAACCCAAAAGCTTCGCCTGCCTGAACCCGCAACAGATCGAAATCAGGATCACCGACAACCTCACCAACCATTGACCACATGGCAGCAGCGAAGGTTTGTATCGGGTCACCGGCATTTCTTGGCGCAGTGTGGATCTCAACATGCACTGGAACAATGATAGTTCTGTTAAATCCTGCCAAGTCTCCAGTACCCGTCATCACGAGAGTCAGACCTGCATCGAACTCGTGAATGTTGCCGCCGAGCGAACCACCGGCATACTCCATCTTGTTTACATAGTTATCCAGTGTAGGATCGCATTCGATTGTAGATCCCGGCGGAAGCCCATCGATGATCATCATTGGAGAGTTATCATCCACATACGGGCAATCAGCAGGAAGATCGACAGTGCCTGTTCCATTGTCCGGCGCAGTGCAGATCGGCTCACCCATGTAAACAGCGTCGTCAGTGAAGTGCTCAACTGAAGTTTTCCATCCCCATGCGTACATGTCATCGCCGACGAACGCAGTGACATCGAGCCAATAAATCGTATCCTGCTCCTGCCAGAACCAGTCATCAGGATTGTCGAAACATACATCGTACTGGAAATACTCAGTATGATTATTCTCAAAAACGATCCCGTTCAAAGGATCCATCCAGCCCTCCATCGTGGCGCCCTGAATCGGTGTCTCCACCCATTCGTTCACAACACGATACCAAAGCATCTCACCCGGCTTACTGTAACCATCAGGATTCTGGTCTGCCGGAATGTCCTTGTGGAGAGACAACCCAAACGAGTCGATCACTCCTGCGACTCCATCACGCCACGATCCCCAGAAATGGATGTCTTTGATCCAGCCTGTTTCAGTGCACTGGAAATCATCAGCCATCGTAGCCGGGAATGTGGCATTGACATCCCAGCCTGCTTCATCAGGCAATTGCGGGAAGTGCATCTTGTAGGGATCGCCCGGTACCCAGCCGCAAGGCTGTGGACAATTCACAGACTCAGTCTCACCGTTCACCCAAAACATGGGATAGCCGGGAACTGGCGCAGACCACATGTTAGACCATTCGTACCAGACACCATCGGTCCAGAAAAACCAGTTGATGCAGCTATCTGGAGGTGTGGTGTCATCAAAGCAGATCGACGGAATCGATCCCTGATTGCCGTTTGTGTATTCAATCCCAATGTAGAACGGACCGGTAACACAGCAAGGCGTCGGAAACGGGACAGTGCCGACATTGGGGAAAGCAAATGTCGCCGAATCTACAACAACCCCGGTGATCCGGCATAATTCCTGTCCGGGGCCAGCACAGGAATCAGTGGCATCAAACACAACTATATCCAGTGATACAGGCCAGACAAATCCACCCGGATCATAAAGCGTAAACGAGAAATTAGTTATCTCAAATGGGTAGATAGGAGCGGCACAGAAATCAGCAGGATTGAAATAACTGACATTCAACATGCCCGGAGCAAAATTGCCGAAATAACTGGCAATTGTGTTGCTCGTATGGTTCATTGTGCATGCTGCACGATAATCCATCGGCTGAGCCTGACTGCCGTCCGTTATCCATGTTACCTCCTGCTTTTCCACGCCTGATGCCATCGCGAACACCACTAAAGCGCTCACAATCAGCAACAGAGCGATAAGAAACATCTTCTTCATAATCTTCTCCTCCCAACACTTACCTTATGCAAGCTCATTCAACTCAGCACAGCCTCATCAATCCGATCCTGCGCCAAGCTGATAATAGAGAGACGCTTTGTGCGCCAGAACATTCACATACCTATGCGAATGCCATTGATCTTCATGGAGACCCTCCTCCCTTAAACCAATAGAAGTGAACACCAATAAATCTATCCATATTTTTTTGTCGAAAGTGAAACAGTCGGCACCGGCTAAACAATGCAAGGCATTTGAAAACATCACTTACCCGAATCCCCATAAGGGTAAGATCGGCTATAATTCAATATGCCTTAAACCATATTTATTTAACCATCTGCCAGTGCTTATGTCACTTACCGGCAAAATCACAGTGAAGTCATTATAATTTAGTCTATCTATATCGACTTGTCAAGCATCTTTTTTGCATAACTCGTTATAAAGAAAGGGGATTGATTAGGTCGGCAAAACAGCATCTTCGAACAGAAATGCACTTATTTCACAAGCAGCATTTTCTTAACCGGATAGATGCAATCTGAAACACGATAAAAGTATAGCCCGGACGGACATGAATTCCCGAATCGATCGTGACCGTCCCAACGAAAAATAAGAGTATTTTGAGTGGATTTTAAGGGGAGTAGCTCATTGATGTTTCGTCCCAGCAGATCATAGATTTCAAGATTTGGGATCTTCTGATAGTTTTTTCTATCCAGAATTATCGTTGTTTCAGAATTGAACGGGTTCGGAAAGTTCTGGTGCATTGTGAACTGTTGAGGAAGCAATTCAGTAATTTCATCCGCAGGAGTATCTGCGTCTATAACCAGATGAATCGACACATCGATTGGTAAGTAAATCTCCGATCCATCCCGGAAATCAATCGAACCAAACTTCCAGTACTCGCCGATTTCAAGATTTGAAGAGTGAATTAAGATTCCGACCGACTCAGTTTCGAGCGGATCAAGTGAGCCTGAGCTGTTTATCAGAGTCACAGGAATATTATTTCCCGCTCCCGTCAAGGCAAAACTGTAGTTCAGCGTCACTTCACCCATATTCTTTAACTCGACATAAATCAGTGTGTCGATCTGGGGGCGAATTTCCACTTCACTGTTGCGTGGTTTGACACTCACGGGAGCTGATGGTCCGCTTGCGCCTGCAATATGTACGACTTCGCTGCATGCGCTTTCGACGCCATTCAGCCACGCTGTGACGCAGTAGTAGTTATCAATCCTCTCGGTCTTTACACGCTGATTCAGAACATATCCGACTGTCGAGGTATCGTACCATTCATTCGATGGATACAATGGGAGTCTGTCGCGTGAATAAATGCGGAAACTGTCAACCTTGGCAGCTTCAGGCATCATTGGAACATCCCTGGTATTCATAAGCGCTTTAAGCCTGAGCATGGCATCGTGATCCGGCATCACCGACCAGACATCAGCCCCACCACTTGAATATCCCACAAATGTCATATAGTCCGGATTACCGGCGTCTCCGCCGAGCTTGGGTACAAATGGATTCTCTGATGGCCAGCGAACCTGCATCCATAACGTGTCAAATCCTTCATCAAGATAGCTCATGTCTGCATAGACCCACTCGCCGCCGTCGGGAAACGCGCCTGACGCATGCACATCAACAGGGCCGACAAGCTCTTCGCCGGGGATACCATTACCATTAGCAAGAAGTGAGAGCTTTACAGTGGAA
>JAJRZO010000497.1 GCA_024275215.1 Candidatus Zixiibacteriota bacterium
AAGCCCTTTTTGAGGTTATTCCAAGAGTAGGTCGTGTTCCGAACCCCGCGATGCGGGGTAAGAAACGCGACACTTTTTATCTTGTCACGCATGAGTCGGGTTTCTTGCAGGCTTTGCCTGCTGCAGAACGCCGACCTACTGGAGAATAGAGCTTCTAATACAATCTCCTTTTTCTGCTACCAGCCAATAAGTTGCTCAAGACTCCTGCTGATTTTATCCGCCATATTCTCAAAATCGATCTTTTTCTGCTTTTCGCGATCGACAACATCAGAGGCCGCTTTACTCAGAAACTCTGTGTTGTCGAGTTTGCGCGAAATCTTTTCGAGCTGTGTCTGAACCTGAGCAAGATCCTTCTGAAGCCTTGCGCGTTCCTTCTCGACATCGATCAATCCCGCGAGCGGAATGAATATCTCCGCATCCTTGATCACTGTAGCAGCCGAAAGGCTCGGTCTCGATATCCCTGTTCCAACAAACAGTTCATTGATCCTGCCAAGTTCGGTGATATAATCACGATGCTTCATAAGAGCTTCGGCAAGGTCTTCCGATTCGACTCGAACATGAACATCGGCTCTTTTGGAGGGAGGGACATTCATTTCGGCGCGGACAGTTCGTATTGCTCCGACCACAGCCTGGATGTTCTCCATACTGGTTTCGAGATCGGCATCGATCCACTTTTCGTCCGATTCCGGGTACGGCTGTATGATGATCGTTTTTGATGGATCGCTTGCATCGTAGCTGTGGAGCCGCTGCCATATTTCTTCAGTCACGAATGGCATGTATGGATTCAGCATCAGCAATATATTATTTAGCACGAAGCTGACTACGTTGCGTGCTGTTTCCCTGTCGCTCGAATCATCTTCCGATCTGAGCCGTGATTTGACAAGTTCAACATACCAGTCACAGAAATCATGCCAGATGAAATCGTAAAGTACTTTTGCACCGGAGTTGAACTTGAACGTGTCAAGACTCAGGCGAACAGTCTGGATCGTGCGGTGGAGTCTCGATAGTATCCAGCGATCCATGAGCGCAAGTTTACAATTATCCGCAATACCGGAGAAGTATTCAGGTTTCAAACCATCGCCAAGGTTCATCATCACGAACCGCGAGGCATTCCATAGCTTGTTGGCGAAATTCCGTCCCTGCTCGAATGTGTTCAGAGAGATACACGGGTCCTGACCTTCGGGCGTGACAAGTACCAGCGAAATCCTGAGTGCATCCGAGCCATATTCATTGATGATGTCTCTCGGATCAATGCCATTGCCGAGCGACTTGGACATCTTCCGACCCTGAGTGTCACGAACAGTGCCGTGAATGTAAACATCCGAGAACGGGATGTCGCCAAGGAATTTGTATCCGGCCATCACCATACGAGCGACCCATAGATAGATTATCTCGGATGCAGTGAACAGCGAGTCGGTCGGATAGAATTTCTTCAGTTCCGGCGTCTGCTCCGGCCAGCCGAATGTCGAGAACGGCCAGAGCCACGACGAAAACCATGTGTCGAGAACATCGGGATCCTGCTCTATATCAGTCGATTCGCACTTGGGGCAGACTTTGGGCGTATCTTTGGCTGCCCATGTATGATCGCAATCCTGGCATATAAATATCGGGATGCGATGCCCCCACCACAACTGACGCGAAATGCACCAGTCGCGGACATTCTCGAGCCAGTAGAGATATGTCTTTTCCCAATGTTTGGGATGAAATCGCAGTTTGCCCGTTTTAACAGCCTCGATTGCAGGTTCCGCCAGCGGTTTCATGCGAACATACCACTGTTCCGACAGGTATGGCTCGATCACCGTATGGCAGCGGTAGCATGTCCCAACCGAAAGTTCATATTTCTCGGTCTTTTTAAGAAAGCCTTTTTTTTCGAGTTCTTTGAGCAACGCTTTGCGCCCCTCGTAACGATCCATCCCTTTGAATTTGCCCGCATTTTCATTCAGGCTCGCGTCTGGATTCATGATATTGATCTGCTCGAGATCATGCCTGAGACCGATCTGGAAATCATTCGGATCATGTGCGGGCGTAACTTTTACAACACCAGTACCGAATTCAGGATCGACATAATCATCTGCGATGATCGGAATCTCGCGGTCGAGAATCGGCACGATTGCAGTCTGTCCGACATATTTCTGGTAACGTTGATCCTTCGGTGATACCGCGAGCGCAGTATCGCCAAGCATCGTCTCAGGGCGGGTGGTCGCAACTGTCAGGTATTGATCCGCTCCGGCGATCTTGTACCTGATGTACCAGAGATTGGAAGCGACATCCATGTGCTCGACTTCATCGTCCGAAAGCGATGTCAAATCCTTGGGGCACCAGTTCGTAATGTAATGACCCTTATAAATCAGGTTCTCCTCGTACAGTCTGATAAAAACTTCTTTGACCGCATTCGAAAGCCCCTCATCCATAGTTAATCTGGTTCGCTCCCAGTCACATGAGCAGCCCATTTGTTTGAGCTGATCGATTATATTCTCGAATTTTTCTTCTTTCCACTTCCAGACCCGCTCGACGAATTTCTCTCTGCCGATCTCCTGCCTGCTGGTTCCTTCCTGCAGGAGACTTTTTTCCACAACTACCTGCGTGGCGATTCCGGCGTGATCGACACCGGGCAGCCACTCGGCATCGAATCCGCACATCTTTTTGTAGCGGATCATTATATCCTGCAGGCTGTTGTTCAGAGCATGGCCTGTGTGAAGGATATCCGTCACATTCGGCGGCGGGATGACGATCGTATATGCTTTCTTTCCATTGTCGGAAGAATCACAATGAAAATGTCCGCCATCGAGCCAGAATTTGTACCACCTGGCTTCGGCGGATTTGAAATCGTAGTGCTTCGGAATATCTGTCATGTTTTCTGTCATAATGTTTCCCTGAAAAATGAACGACAATAAATAGCAAAAAATGACTTGATGTCAAGCCAAACGTCATTACACTTACCGCAGTCAGATACTGCGCGTCTCAGTCAGTATCGGTCGGATACATTTAGAATTGATGAAAGGTTCCATATATGTCACGATTCTATGAGCTTGTCAATGTTATGAAAAGACTCCGCGCGCCCGATGGCTGCCCGTGGGACAGGGAGCAGACGCATAAATCATTGCTGCCGTATTTGTTGGAGGAGACCTACGAAGTGATGGAATCGGTCGATGAGAATGATCCGAATCGCCTGAAGGAAGAGCTTGGCGATCTGTTGCTGCAGATCGTGTTCCATGCCCAGATAGCTTCGGAGAGCGACAAATTCGATATTGATGATGTTGCCAAGTCGTTGTCAGACAAGCTGATTCGCCGCCATCCGCATGTTTTTGAGAAAAAAGCCGAGATCACATCGGATCAGGTGACAATCAACTGGGAAAAGATCAAGCTCCAGCATGACAAACCGAAAAACGGCGTGTCGAATTCAGTCCTGTCGGGTGTGCCGAAAACTCTGCCGGCATTGCTCAGGGCGTATCGGGTGCAGGAAAAAGCTGCGCGGTTCGGGTTTGACTGGGAAAAAGTCGAGGATATTATTGTCAAGCTCGATGAGGAAGTTGATGAATTGAAGGTCGAACTGTCAGCGCAGAATGACGCCGGTATTGAAGAAGAACTTGGCGATCTGCTGTTTACGGTTGTCAATGTCGCGCGGTTTCTCAAGATCGATCCTGAGAATTCGTTGAATCGAATCACGAATAAATTCAAGAGACGATTCGAATATATTGAACACCGCTTAGCAGACAACAACCGCACAGTCGCCGACGCAACACTCGAAGAAATGGACAAACTCTGGGAAGAGTCGAAAGGGGAGGTGTGATGACTCGCCAGGTCACACCGACCCGCTTAGGCGGGTCGCTAAGAACTGTCGAAACATCTAAATGATAGTTGTCTCAAAACTTCAATATAAGTAGGTCGGCGTTCCGCTGCAGGCGGAGCCTGCAAGAAACCCGACTGGTGAATACAAATGAGGAAGGGCAATATTTGTCATGCCGGACTTGATCCGGCATTCATCTTTGCAGCTCATGCCTTCCTGGGGCATGAGTCCTTTGGGATGCCGTCAGGAAAGGATTCCTGACGGCGCAGGTATATCGCAGGAGTCGGGGACTCCTGCGACACTGAGCTCCCATCACATCCCGTATCGCGCTGATTCCACAACCGCCGAATCAAGCACAAGGCTGCCGTTGTCAAGCAGACCGACGGCGGGAGCATAGTATTCGTAGTATGGTTCGGCACCGTCATCATAGTAGAGTTTGATACAGTTCTGGAATGTCCCCGCCGGGACTGTCTTCGTGACAAGCCCCTGATAATACAAATCACCCGAAATCGAGAAGCCATTCGTCGGGCTGCCGTTTACTCCAAGAAATGATTCGTAGTGATATGGTGTGTCCGATCTCAAATCGAACGGGATCGAAAGTAGCGGATCGGGATAATACTTGAATGCAAGCAAATGAATGTAGAACCCGGTCGAGTCTATAGTCCAGCATTCATCGAGCGAATCTGCGAAAATCGGCGGCAGCGATGTCAATACCGCCGTGCAGGTATCACCTCTGAATTCGATCCTGTCACCGATGCGCTTGATGACAGTCGTTTGTCCCTGTTCAGTATAATACCAGACATCACCCTGCTCCATCGGAAAATAGTCTTCGGAGTTCGATGGAAAGAATTTCACTTTCGGGTCGGGATTTTCGGACTTATCACAACCGCACCCAATAAATGCAATCAATAGTACGACAATCAGAACAAGCGGGGAATAACCGCGCGATATAGCCATATTTACCTCGATAAGATTAACGTCAAGTACACATTTGTTTATACAAACATCGGATATATCCGAGCCTAATACATATCATTTGAGCAGTTCTATCTTATAATCTTTGAATTGCGGCACTGATGACAGCTTTGTTACTATCACAGATCGGTCAAACGCGCCATAGGCTTTGGAATCGCCACCAAGCTGCAGGATGCGATTTCCGGTATCAATCAACATCTTGCCGCCGCCAATGATTCGCCAGTCTATATCGTCAAAGAACGAACCCTGATTATTACGCATGATGGTCAGATCAAAACCGGGATCGTTCGCGAATTCCTCGACAATATGAGCATGGTATTTGCAGAGCGCTTTCGGCGCAAACACGATGTACTCGTCATCATCATGCCTGATCTGGACAAATTTCCCACTCCGCACAGCCGGAGTTTTACCAGACTCAGTCTTATATTCCGGCATCTTTCCGCTGTAGTCAATAAATGTGAACACCTCGGCTCCTTGTTCTTAGAGCTTGTTGGAAACTCTCAAATACTTTTGTTGTCATCACCACTGCCGGGTACCCCACACTTTAGGGTGGAATTCTTTCACAGCAAAGAACTTCATTTTCCCACCCCAAGGGGCGGACCACCAATGAATCTTAAATAATTCATGGACAAAATTCAAGCAGATGTGACATGACGCTCTCATGCAACAGATAAAGACGTCAGGAGCACGGGGATCCTGACCTACAGTAACAATGTCATATATGTCATGTGTCATGCCGGACTTGATCCGGCATCCATCTTTGCAGCTCGTGCCCGGCAGATGATTCTACTGTTGTCATCTCAGGAAAAGTATTGATATGCCCGCAACGGTAACCAGCGCTCCGACTATCGCTCTTGCCGATGGCAACTGTCTGTACACTATTATCGATATAGGAATTATTACTACCGGCACAGATGCCATGATCGCTGCTGCAATCCCTGTTTTCGTGTATGTCACAGCGACAAGAGACATCCAGATACCGAGAAACGGCCCTGAGATTGCTCCTCCGAGAGTGTATGCCATTGCCGGTTTGTTTCTGATCGATGTCAGTATGCGACGGAGTTTTCCTGTGACGCCGCTGAATATCCAGATGGCAGCAAACGCTGCGATCATCCTGATATAACTGGCTTCGATAGCTGTTATTGAGTCTGTCATAGCGGATTTTGCCATGACTAATCCGGCTGCCTGACCGAATCCGCCCAGCAGTGCCATAATTACTCCAAACATTTTCGACCCACGATCTGAACCGGTCATCTCGGTTTTCCACTCGCTCTTTTTTTCCGCCGTCACCCAGGCAATTCCAGCCATAGCAATCACTATTCCAACGATTGTTATCCAGCCCAATGACTCAGAGAGGAATACCCAGGAAAGTATTACAGTCATTATTGGCCAGCTTGCGAAAACCAGCGTGGCAAGCCGTGGCCCGAGTATGATGAGTGACCGGAACAGGAATGTGTCACCGAGTACCAGCCCGATGATTCCTGACGCTGCCAGCCGGATTATCTGGCTCTCAGTCGCCTGAACAGGAAAAATACGCCTGGTTACTATCAGGACAGTGATTCCAATTATCAAAGTTGCTATTGCTATCCGGATGACGTTCACAGAGAACGAGCCGATTTTCTTCGATGCTCCTGTGAAGAATATCGACGTGACTGCCCACAATATGGCAGTTAGAAGTGCTGCTGATTCACCCAGATATGTCGTCAAGAAACCTCCACCTTTCCGATTGAAGTTATTCGATTTAAGAGAGCCATAATATAGCTTATCCTCGCAGAATCGCAAGGCGTTGAAGAATTGCGCATGTGGGTAAAAAAGTCTTGCGGCATGTCTCCAGCGGAATATATTAGGGGGCACTGATGCCGAAGTGGTGGAACTGGTAGACACGCTGTGTTCAGGGCGCAGTGTCCTTACGGGCGTGGGAGTTCAAATCTCCCCTTCGGCATAAAGAATTCAAGCCCTTCTTAAACGGGAAGGGCTTTTTATTGTTGCAAATGGTGATTATGACGGAAAAAAGGCGGCATAGTAACTACACCGCCGGAGTTTTAAGTCAAAAGTGTCTTACCAGCTATAGGCATAGGATGGTGTTGTATTGAGTCTCAGGCCAACCGTATCGCCATTCTCGACAACTGTTTCCACTTTGTAGATGATAAATTTCTCACCACCGTTGTTCCATCCGCCGGTAATTGAAGAATTCGGATTGTACATAATCCAGTTGCCGGTAGGTCTCCAACTCCATTTACCATTGGGTGTATTGGCCGGTGTAACAGGATCTTGCGATCCAAGATAGTTGCTTGGAGTATTCGCAAGATCATCAAACGGGTTGTGAACTACTATCGGCTGGCCATCGACGAATTGCTTGGCAACATAGATTGAAAGCGCTGATTCGAGATTCGAGACCATCGATGCCACTGCTGATTTCTCAGCTTCCTTCGTAACATTGAAAAGCTTCGGAATTGCAACAGCTGCAAGAATTCCCAGCACGACGATGATCACTACCAGCTCAATGAGCGTGAATCCTCTCTTGCTGTACATGAACCTGGTAAACATAATAAAACCTCTCCAAATTATGTTGTGCTTTAATTCTTATCGTGTTTAGATACACATTGCTCTTGTAATATTTTCGGAATGAAACCGCGGAACTAAAGGGATATTCTTGCTAATATCGCACAGTGTTGTGTGCAAAATATGAACGCGACAGCAAAAATAACTCCGGGCCAGTGCGACCCGGAGTCCATGAAACGCACGAAAAGAAGGATCGCTCAGCGTATAACGCCTCGCACTTTTTCAAACACCCGAAACCCCCCAAAGTTCCAAATAAATACTCAATTTCATAGAAAGCTGTTGCTGTAGCCGAAATATGACTGTAGATTTGAAAAACTCCGATTGCACTGGTAAGAAAGTCCTGTCATCCTGCCAGATGCGATACAGTAGTTGACTCGATAACTCGTTGATATAAAGGAGAAAACATGGATACAAAGCAGCGGTTACTCGAAGGGCTTCAGCAGGCGTACAAAGCCGAGCGCGATGGCCATAGTTTCTATATGATGGCGGCTGGAAGCTCTGAAGATCAACAGGGCAAAGAGATATTCATGCAGCTTGCGCAGGAAGAGATGGAGCATATGCACTTCCTCAAAACGCAGTATGACTCGATACTCAAGACCGGAAAAGTTGATCATGGTGTGAAACTTCCCAGGAGGGTCGAACTTTCCGGCATATCGCCGATTTTCTCGGATTCGATCAAATCAAGGATCAA
>JAJRZO010000498.1 GCA_024275215.1 Candidatus Zixiibacteriota bacterium
AAGTGAAAATGTCCTGCCGGTATGGCTGCCGGTTACCGAAAGCCTCTTGTCATCGATCTGATAATAATCATCGCCGAGTGTCGAGAGCCGCACCATGCCCTCGGCAGAGAATTTTTTCAGTCTGACAAAGAACCCGAATGACATAATGCCCGAGACCACTCCCTCGAATACATCGCCGACATGTTTCGATAAGTAAATCGCCTGTTTGATACGGACTGTCTCCCGCTCGGCTTCCTCGGCGATTTTTTCTCTCATCGACGAATGCTCGCCGACCTGTTTGAGCAATCTTTTGATCGTGGTCATCAGCTTTCCCGGATATCGCTTGTTCTTAATCTCTTTGAGCAGGCGATGCACCAGCAGATCGGGATATCTTCTTATCGGCGATGTGAAATGAAGATAATGGCTGAATGCAAGCCCGAAATGACCGACATTTTCAGGCTGATAACATGCTTTCTTCAGTGATCTGAGCAACATCTCGCTGAGAACACTTTCGGCGTCGGAGCCTTCGATCTGCTTCAGGAATCGAGCCAGTTGAATCGGTTTCGGCGGGTCCGTGATCTTGAGTTCCCACCCAAAGCCTTTCGCAAATTCGCGGAAATTCTCGAGTCTGTCTTTGTCCGGAGGCTCGTGGACCCTGTAGAGTATCGGAAGCCCAAGTCTCATGAACTGCTCGGCCACTGCCCGATTGGCCAGCAGCATGAACTCCTCAACTAATTTGTGACTTTCTTTTCTGGGACGCGGACTGATATCGACAACATCGCCGGATGTATCGAGAACCACCCTCGGTTCCGGCAGATCGAAATCGAGACTACCCTTCTCAAAACGCTTTTTTCGCAATGTGCGCGCAAGATCACGCATCAAATCGAGAGATTTCGTCAGTCCATCCAGCCTGTCTGTCTGAGTGCCACCATCAAAATACTCCTGGACATCATCGTACGAAAGTCTCGCGCTCGAACGGATTACCGACTGAACAATCCGAGTCTTCTTGATTTCACCGCTTTTCGTGACTTCCATGATGCAGGAATAGGTCAGGCGATCCTCGTTTCCTCTGAGACTGCAAATATCATTGGAGAGCCGTTCCGGCAGCATCGGAAGAACTCTGTCCACGAGATAAACCGATGTTGCCCTTTCCCTCGCTTCAGTATCGAGCGCAGTTCCCTCGCGAACATAATGCGCGACATCAGCAATGTGAACACCAAGAGAATAGTTGCCGTTGTCGAGGATTTCGAGAGATACGGCATCATCGTAATCCTTTGCGTCGGCAGGATCGATCGTGAACGTAACAGTATCCCTGAGATCGAGACGATCTCTGATCGTATCGGGAGAAATATCGAGCTTCATGCCTGCCGCTTCCCTCTCGACCGCCTCCGGAAACTCTGTCGGCAGATTGAATTTCCTGATAGTCGAGAGAATATCGACTCCCTGATCGTCAGGATAACCGAGAATCTCGATTATCTTTCCGTGCGGATTTATGTTCGGATTATTCCACTCCGAAAGCGCGAGAACAACTTTCTGACCGTCTTTGACCTTGAGATCGCCGGAGTCATGGACATAGATATCCCGTCCAATCCTCTCGTCATCAGGTTTAACCAGCATGAAATGTCTTGTGCGGCGGAATGTACCGACTATTGTATTTCTCTCACGCTTGAGTACTTTCAGAATCGCGCCGTCTCGGAGTCGTCCCCGCCTCCCCGGCTTGACCCGGACCAGAACCCGGTCTTTGTCGAGCGCAGTCGACATCTCGTCAGATGGAATGAATATTTCCTCCGAACCATCTTCAGGCGCAACAAATCCAACGCCCTTGCGATTAACCTGAAGGATGCCCGACTTGAGATTGAGCTTGCCCGGCTGGCCGATTCGACCACCTTTCAGCCTGACAATCAAGCCCTCTGTGATCAAGTTCTTGATCTGCTGCCGGAATTCCCGATATTCGGATTCAGGTATTCTAAGCCCTTTTGCGAGTTCCCGAATTTTCAGAGGACGGTAGCTCTCGGATGTAACATACTTGATGATCCTGTTTCTTGACATTGCCATATTGACAATCTACACGACAACAGACCAATATGTCAACAAGAAAATGCAAATATGGCGGAATATATGCCAATGTGGCACAGAATTGTAAGACTGGCTAATCAGACCGGCTTTTCATAAGCACTTTGGAGTATTTGCTCATATTCTTGAGTATTTCCCCTGTCCCTCGGACTACGCATTTGAGCGGGTCCTCGGCGGCGTTGACTGGGAGGTTTGTTTCATGGCGCAGGCGTTTATCGAGATTTTTAAGTAATGCGCCGCCACCTGTCAGGACAATCCCCCTGTCGAGAATATCGGACGCAAGCTCCGGTGGTGTGTGTTCAAGCGAGAGTTTGACAGCCTCGACGATTGCATCGATGGTCTCGGCAAGAGCTTCCCTGACCTGAGCAGAGGAAATCTTCATATTCTTCGGGACGCCTGCAACGAGGTCTCGCCCTTTGATTTCTATAGAATCCTCACGTTCCTGCTGAAATGCGTTGCCGATCCTGATTTTTATTTCTTCGGCAGTCAATTCGCCGATGAGCAGGTTATAGTTCTTTTTGAGATACGAGACGATAGCTTCGTTCATTTCATCGCCGGCAATTCGTATCGATGTATTGTTCACAATCCCGCTCAGTGCAATGACAGCGATTTCTGAAGTCCCGCCGCCGATGTCGATAACCATCACACCTGACGGCTGATCGACCGGCAGTCCGACTCCGATAGCCGCGGCCATCGGCTCCTGCACGAGAAAAACTTCTCTTGCACCGGCATTTTCAGCCGAATCACGGACAGCTCGTTTTTCGACTTCGGTGATGCCCGACGGCACTGAAATCACAATTCTCGGTTTGAGCAGGTACCTGTGCCTGACAACTTTGCGTATGAATGCCGAGAGCATCTTCTCGGTGATCTCGAAATCGGCAATTACACCATCTTTGAGCGGACGAATAGCTTTGATTTCGCCCGGCGTTCGACCGAGCATTTCCTTGGCATCCTTCCCGATTGCAACAACCCTGCCCGTAGTGGTTTCAACCGCAACCACAGATGGCTCATTGAGCACAATCTCTTTGGGATGACCCTTGACATAGACTAAGGTATTGGCGGTACCGAGGTCGATGCCGATGTCATTCGAAATGAAGCTAAGAAATCCCATAACCCTCTAAGAAAGTTTGACGGATTATACCCGTACAATTACTCTATTGCAACAAAAACTTGAGGAACCCCTATCCGAAGTAGAGAAATCTCTCCCACAGGTTGACATAGTTAGACCAATCGTCAATGCTGCCCTTCTCGTAATGTGAAAAAACATTAAGCCCGCTGTCGATTTTATCGACGAAATGAAGCACATACGCCTCTCGTGTCATCGGGACAACCGGCGAACCGTACTGTCGTTCGCCGTGGTGAGAGACTATCATGTGGCGCAGTTTGTTCTCAAGCTTTTCGGGGAAATCCGGAATCGTTGCGATCAAATCAGCCACGATCCTGTCGCCGAGTGTGATATGCCCGATCAGCTTGCCCGCATCAGTATATTCGAGCCTTGTTCCGCCCGCGAGTTCGTGCACTTTCCCGATGTCGTGAAGGAGTGCGCCGCAGACAGTCAGGTCGCGATCCAGTTCGGGATAATGTTCACAGCATTTCGAAACAAGATTCGCCATCGAAATGGAATGTTCGGCAAGTCCGCCGATATAATCGTGATGAAACCGCTTTCCGGCGGGAGCTTTCAGGTACTTTCCAAACAAGTCATCATCATTTCTGATTTTTCGAAGCAGTTCAGAAAGGTATTTGTCATCAATTGTCGCAAGCATGGCATCGAACAATTCTCTCTGTTTGTCCAGGCCGCCCTCGACAACCCGCAGCAGTTTTTCGATGTCGTATTCACCTTCTTCAGCCTTGCGAATCCTCATGACTTTCAGTTGTAACTTGTCGCGGTACGATGATACCAGCGCCTGAACCTTGACAACATCAGCATCCTTTATCTGACTGTAGGTCTGGGAGGCGTTATCCCACGCAATACCATCGATCCTGCCGGATGCGTCAGTAAACTCAACCCGGAGCATCTCGCCCTGATCGTATTGTCGCAACTGTACCGAAGCGAGCGCGAAATATTCTGTAATTGTATCCCCTTGCACGAAATCCAAAATCATAACATACCTCGCAGCCAAGATATGATCGCGCAAAGGGCACTGCAAGGAAAATACTTGTATAATATGCGCAACATGAATAACTTTGCCCAAATGCGGGTTTTATCCAGATATATTCTCAAAGAACACTTAGGTCCGTTTCTATTTGCCTTTATCGTAGTGACATTCGTTCTGGTTCTCGATTTTGTCCCGAGGGTGATAGAGATGGCGATTGGCA
>JAJRZO010000499.1 GCA_024275215.1 Candidatus Zixiibacteriota bacterium
CGTACGACTCTGATTTACAAGCTCCTGGGGATTGATTAACCGACGATGTTCCTGCCGCCGTCAACAGTTACGAAATGACCGCAGATCATCTCCGCCTGATTCGATGCGAGAAATGCAACAACATTTGCAATGTCTTCAGGCTTGATGATTCTGCCTGCGGGAGTATGAAAACGGGCGTGCTCAATGACTTTCTCGGAACCCGGAATTGATCTGAAAGATTTTGTGTCCGCAAGCCCGGCAAGAACACCATTGACAACGATTCCTTTGCCGCCGAGTTCAAAAGCAAGCCCGCGAGTTACCGATTCGAGCGCGGCTTTGGCGGGACCGACCACGCCATAACCGGGAAGGACTTTCTGACCGCCATCGCTTGTAATACTGATGATTCTTCCCCATCCATTCATCATAGGAACCGCCAGCTGGGTCATATCCAGAAGTGAACGTGCTGATGCGCCCAGAGTAATATCCCAGTGTTTCGGTTTTGCATTAAGAAGATCGCCGGGGACTCCCCACGCGGCATTGGCGACAAGAATCTCGAGCCTGCCGAAACGGGATTTGATCTCATCGAACATTTTACGGAGGCTGCTTTCCTTGCCGACATCGGCACGAACGGAAAACGCATCGACTCCATGAGCCTTAATCTCATCGACGACCTGCTCAGCTTCAGTCATACTGCGACGAAAATTGACGGCGACATTGACGCCCTCATCCGCCAATCTCAATGCAATAGCGCGACCGAATCCGCGGGTAGCACCAGTCACGAGTGCGCATTTATCTTTAAGCTCTGGATACATAAATTACTCCGTTCCGAAATATCTACACAGATTTCATCGCTGAGAAAACACCGATGGGACAAAAGTGTTTCAGTCGAGTCCATTTTCTCAACAGCGACTTTAATCAAGATAAGGTCGATAGTCAACCATATTAATCGTGGTTTATTATTCTGAGAGGAGCAGGAATCTTTTCAATCGCGCTTCGCATCCCAGTAATATGGGCTTGTTGAGAAATATAAACTGCCTCATTGTGGCTGGCCTTGTAAATCCGCATAGCGGGTTTATGTGACCTGCAGCTCATGTCTGACAAATGCTTACGTGTCAGGTTGCAATCCGCATCAGGCGGATCAAGACCCGACACAACTGAAATACGAAAAAACAGTAAATTTCTTCGATTGGTTGTTATTCGTATTGTGGAGGGCAGATATCTCGTCTACCCGAATTCCAACCGCTCCCGGATTCAACTTGACAAAACTGACTTTTAACGATAGCTTGTAAACTCTTTAGAGGAAGGAACTCAGGAAACTGAAAGTTTTCCTGCCTCTGCCTTCGCCCTTCAGATGCACGTTTCTTATTTCTCATTCTGAGCGGAGAAAACCAGAGGATGGACTGTCCCCCGGCAAAGGGAGACAGATGGGATGTAGTATGCTCGTATGAACAAGGGAAGTTCGATACTCGACCATCTTAGGGCTGTTTTCCAGGATGTATCACGAGCTGTGACTACCGGGAATCGGAGTCGCTTGCTGGAGCTTGGGCATAATGCTAAAGGTGACACGGTCAAATGGTTCGATCTTGCGGCCGATGAGGCGGTATGCCGTTATCTCGAAAAGCGATTTCCATGTTCAGTCGTACTGCTGTCGGAGGAAGGGCCACCTCGCCAATTCGGTATCGGTGAACCCGAGTTCACGGTAGTCCTGGATCCGGTGGACGGCTCGGACAACTTCGCGCTTGGAATGGCACCTGTAGGTATGGCTGTGGCATTGATGCCATTTTCATGCCAGATCTCAGTTGAAACAGTCCAGTACGCGTTGGCAGGCAACCTGATCACCGAACAGATATGCACTGCGGAGCGGGGAAACGGCGCGTTCTGTGATGGTAAGCAGATTCGTACCGGCACATGCAACGTTCTGAAGAATGCCATGATCAGTTGTGAAATGAACCATTTTGCAGTAGAGGCATCCCTTTCGAATATCCTTTATCGCGCCAGAGGGGTCCGTTCATTCGGATGCGCCACTCAGGCAATAACACTGGTCGCTTCCGGCATCCTTGATGCGCATCTGGATTTACGGGACCGCCTTACGCCTGAAAACTTCCTGGCTCCATCTCTGATTCTCACCGAGGCAGGGGGAATGATATCCGGGCCTGAAACGGAACTGATTCCTGAAATCACAGATCTGACGCAGCGTTTTTCGATCATTGCCAGCGGGTCACCGGAGCTGCATGCAGTTCTCATTCAACAATTGAAAGGCGATTCCGTATGCATATAACAGTTGAGAAAACGATTCAATCTTTTGCGGATGTTGCACCGCCCGCTGTGATACTGGCTGCCGGTGAAGGCCACCGCCTGAACGGACTGAATGGAGGAGCTCCAAAGCCTCTTACTGCGGTGCTCGGCCTGACTCTCCTGGAAAGAGCTGTTCTGTCGTGCAAAGAAGTTGGGGTTATGGAATTCTTCGTGGTGATTGGATATCATGCGGACAAAATGATTCCTTATCTTAATGCACTCGGGCAGAGATTATCCGTTTCTATTAAACCGGTAGAAAACCCGAATTGGAGAGAGGGAAACGGGTCTTCCGCACTTTCAGCCGCTCCTTACATAAGAAGTCCCTTTTTCCTCCTGATGTGTGATCACCTTTTTGATCCAGCAATTCTACGGCTTCTGCTTACAGCAGGAAAGAATACAACCGACTGTCTGCTGGCCGTAGATCGTCATCCTGACCATGTGTTTGAACTGGATGACGCTACAAAAGTGATTTTGGATGGAGATGTTATTACCGAAATCGGCAAAAGGGAGGCATCGTTTGACGCTGTAGATACCGGACTTTTTTTCTGCCAACCTACTCTGTTTGAGGCTCTGGAGGTAGCCCGGGACAAAGGGGAACACTCCCTGTCAGCAGGATTCATGGGATTGATCAGGAACCGCGAATTCCGAGCCGTCACAATTGGCGAACGGTTTTGGTTTGACGTTGATACGCCAAAGAGTTTGAATCTTGCCACGAAAGCCTTGCTGCAGAGTCTTTCCAAACCCAACGAAGACGGTTTTATTGCCCACTATCTGAACCGTCCAGTGTCGCGCCGGATATCCAAGATACTGATCCGCACTCCTGTCAGCCCCAACGGAATCTCATTGCTCAGCTTTGCCGGCTGTATCATTGGGGCTGTTATGTTCTATCCGGGCGGATATATCTGGACGATCCTGGCTGGTCTGGTTATCCAGTTATCCTCAATCGTTGACGGCTGTGATGGAGAGGTTGCCAGACTCAGATTCCAGTCGAGTAAGTTCGGTGGGTGGTTTGACACAATTCTGGACAGGTATGGCGACACTGCAGTAGTGGCCGGCGTCTCATTCGGATACTGGCTTACACATCCGCATGCAACCGTATGGCTGGGTGCGATATTCACGTTGACAGGCTTTATCATGGCAAGCTATGTCAAGAAGGAGTTTATGATTCGCTACCAGTCGAACCCTCCGGGTGGTTTGCTCGGAAAACTGATAAAGAGAGATTTGCGAATCTTTGTGATAATGCTTGGTGCGCTCGCGAATCGGCCGTACGAGTCTATGCTATTAGTCGGTCTTCTTTCTCACGTCGGTATTGGCTGGATGCTGCTGAAGGGTCATAAGCAAATGAACTTACAGCGGCAGCGATCATAGCACAAGCGTCAGGCTCCAAGTGAGCCTGACCTACAAGAATATCATTCTCAGTCGCCAAACTCTGAGTGAGTTTGACATACAAGATTCAATCATCGCGGGCAGTTTGCGCAAGGTTCCGGACCGCCTGCGAAAATATAGTTGATCAGGTAGACAGCATCGTCGATGTCGACCTCAGCAAGGCAATCGACATTACCGATCCCGATCGGATCGGGTGCAGGGCCGCCGCCGAATATATACTGAATCAGGAAAACGACATCATCGATGTCGACTCCACCACTCAGATCAACATCACCACAGAGCGGATCACAGACATCGCCCTTGCCATCACCATCAGTATCGAGTTGATCCGGATTGTAGTCCTCGACACAGATCTCGCACGAGTCACCAACTCCATCCGAATCGAAATCTTCCTGATTCGGATTATAATTGTTCGGGCAGTGATCGACCGCGCAGTCATTCTCAGGATGCCCGGGATCACCAAACCAGTCGCCATCAGCATCAACACATGTATACTCACCGCCGAAGTACCAGACATCGGAGTATTCAGTCGAATCGCCATCAGACCTGAACGCTTTCACACGCCAAAAGTAGATATTCTCGGAAAGAGCCGATGACGGCGTGAAGTTGTTATCCGTAATGCCGTCGAAAACATAGTCAGTGTGGAAGAAATTCGGATCGGTGCTCAGTTCAAGGCGATAGGTGTCCTCGGTTTCGTGCCAGCATGTCGACCATTTGAAATCAGGCTGTGGCACAAATGCCGGATCGCCGTTTTCGGGCAGATACAGACGAGGTTTCATAAACGGCAGAATGAACGACGCTGAATACGCATTCTGATCGCCGTCTCTCGTATCAGTCCAGATCGTGCTGATCGTGTCGCGGTTAGCGTGAATGCCGATATATTCTGCGATAGCTCCGGCATCAGGACTCAGCACTGCCCTGTTCTCGAACGCAATTCGTCCGTTAGCTTCGTAAACATCCTTCCAAACATTTCGCTTCGTGGCAGCAAGATTACCGGGATTGCTCGACACATCGGATATGCGCATATTCGTGATGTATGTTTCCCCGCCATCGAATGACGCGCTGAAATACGAATCGAAATAGCTGAGGGGACCATTGCGCTGATCATAGAATATCAACAGCACGATGCCATCATCATTGACCACCAGCCAGGGATGGAACTGATCGATATTCATGCCGGGAGGATCATCGTTGACGACAGTCCTGTCTGACCAGGTGAAACCATGATCCGTTGACTTGCGGACAGTGACATCGGTGCCGGAGTTGGGAAACTCCGAATTCTGACATTGAGCAATATAGATAGTATTATCATAAGGTCCGTCAGAAATGTCGCAGTCGCCATTAGGCATGCCATAGACATCGATGCCGCCATCGACAGCATCGTATCCGAGATTATTGTGAAACTCGACCGCTTCAGGACTGAATGACTGACCGCCATCGGTCGAGAAACTATGCTTGATCGCCCAGACATAGTCGCACTGTACAGGATCGACATCATAAGACTGCCAGAAAACATGCACATAACCATCGGCATCGACGATAGGTATCGAAAACTGTCCGGCATCCCAGTAACCGCCACAGAATTCATAGTATGGTGATGGTCCAACCTTGATCGTGTCATCGAATGTCTGACCGCCATCGGTCGACCTGACAAATATCATCCTGTTGGGACCATTGTAGAAACGAGTCCATGAGCAATAGTAGTTTCCATCATACGGCCCTCCGGTCCTGTCGACAGCCGTGAATTGTTTATCCTCGAATGTGCCCGGTATCCATGAATTGGTTTGCACAGGTCCCGACCATGATGTGCCATTGTCAGTTGATTTGTATACGACAATATAACTCTCGCCAATACCACCTGAGTTATAGTTCAGC
>JAJRZO010000500.1 GCA_024275215.1 Candidatus Zixiibacteriota bacterium
GAACTACGCATTATATCATCGGTTCGACTGTGGGACCGCATCCGTTTCCGGAGATGGTCAGGAGATTCCAGTCTGTGATCGGTGTCGAGGCAAAGAAACAGGTTAGAAAAGCGACAGGCGGTCTGCCAGATTATGTCGTTGCATGTGTAGGTGGCGGATCAAATGCTATCGGGATATTCAACGCATTTCTCGAAAACGACAGCGTAAAACTTATCGGCATCGAATCGGCTGGCGAAGGTCTCACGACCATGCACCATGCGGCGACTCTCGCCAAGGGAAGCCCCGGTGTCCTGCATGGCGCTCTCAGTTACCTGCTTCAGGATAGTGACGGACAAATACTGTTGACCGAGACAATCTCGGCAGGCCTCGACTATCCGGGTGTCGGACCTGTGCACAGTCATCTGAAAGACTCCGGACGTGCTGAGTACAGGACTGTGACAGATCGACAGGCTGTCGCGGCATTCAATGAACTTTGTCGAATCGAAGGGATCATTCCTGCGCTCGAATCAAGTTTCGCACTTGCCGGAGCAAAAAAACTGTGCAGGAAGTTGAACACGGATAAGATCGTTGTGATCAATCTTTCAGGGCGAGGCGACAAAGACCTCGAAAATGTGAGTTGGTATGAGCAGAACCATAGCGAATAAATTTCACCAGTTGAAAGACCTGAGAAGAACGGCTCTGGTGCCATATTTGACCGCGGGGTATCCGTCACTTTCGTCTTTTGTGCGACTTGCGGCACAAATCGAGGATGCAGGCGCGGATTTGCTCGAAATTGGGATTCCTCATTCCGATCCGCTGGCCGACGGTCCGACAATCAGACATACATCGCATCTCGCGCTCTCGAACGGATTAACTGTAGCGGATTCATTTCGGATGATTGATAAACTCGCCGCGAAATCATCAATGCCATTGATTGTCATGTGCTATTACAATACTGTCCTGCACCCCGGACTTGATAGGTTTGCAGGATGGTGCAGTGAATCAGGTGTAAGCGGACTGATCGTGCCTGATCTGCCGCTTGAGGAAGGCACTAAAGTATCTGCACTGATGTCGCGTTACGGAATAGAAACTATTTTTCTCGCAGCGCCGACAACACCATTATCACGCATAAAGGATATTGCGAGTATATGTAACGGATTCCTGTACCTCGTATCAGTAACCGGAATAACCGGCGCGCGCAGGAATCTTCCCCGACAAACAACTAAATTTGTACGAAAAGCGAAATCAATCGCAGGTATGCCTATCTGCGTCGGATTTGGAATATCGAATGCCGAGATTGCTCGCAAAATGGGACGAATATCCGATGGGGTGATCGTCGGAAGCGCACTTCTTGATCGGATTAGAAAAGCGAAAGACCACGGTTCGGCTGAACGAGCTGCATCGAAATTCATAGGACAACTGCGGAGAGGACTCGACGGATGAAAGTACGCGGAATCAGAGGTGCAAACAGCGTCAGAGAAAATACTCGCGAGGCTATCCATGAGGCAACGCGGGAACTGATAAAGGCAGTCATGAAAGAGAATGACATAGATGTGGAAAACATCGCTTCGATCTTCCTGACTGCAACGCCTGATCTGAATGCAGATTTTCCAGCGTATGCTGTCAGAAAACTCGGATTCACTTCGGTCCCGCTGCTGTGCGCGACCGAGATAGATGTTCCCGGTGCAATGAAATCATTGATACGTTTGCTGATTCATGTTAATACAGATCTTAGTCAGGATGAAATCAGGCATGTGTATCTCGGAGGTACCGCCAAGCTGAGACCTGATCTGATCGGAGAGTGATGGAATGATGATTATCGTTATGAAAAAAGACGCCACCCTGAAACAAATCGGGGGAGTCATCAAAAAGATCGAGGAACTCGGCCTCAAACCGCACATGTCTGAAGGCGCGGAAAAAACTATCATCGGAGTTGTTGGAGACAAGAGAAAGTTTTCGGAAGAGACATTTGCGATCCTGTCCGGAGTCGAAACCACTGTTCCCATACTAAAGCCGTTCAAACTCGCATCGCGTGAGTTCAAACCGGAAAAAACAATTGTACGGTTCAACGGCACCGAAATAGGAGGCGACAGGATTGCAGTGATCGCAGGTCCGTGCGCTATCGAAACCTATGATCAGGTGTTGCAAGCTGCAGAAACGGCGAAAAAGGCCGGTGCAGCCATCCTGAGAGGCGGAGCATTCAAACCGAGAACATCGCCATACAGTTTTCAGGGACTCGGAGAAGAAGGTCTCAAGATTCTCAAATCGGTCGGTGAAAAAGTCGGGCTGTCAGTGGTTACAGAAGTGATGACACCTGAGTTAGCTGATCTCGTAGCTGATTATTCTGATATTTTGCAAATCGGCGCTCGCAACATGCAGAATTTTTCGCTTCTCGAAAAAGTCGGCAAGATGTCAAAACCGGTGCTTCTCAAGCGAGGGTTGATGTCTACTGTCGAGGAGTTGTTGATGTCGGCTGAATATATCATGGCGAATGGCAACAGGAATGTCATTCTCTGTGAGCGCGGCATACGAACATTCGAAAAATATACCCGCAACACGCTCGATTTGTCATCGGTACCGGTGATTCAGCACATGTCACATCTGCCGGTAATTGTCGATCCCTCACACGCGACAGGTGAAAGGTATCTTATTTCTCCGGTGTCGCTCGGTGCGGTGGCGTCGGGTGCTGACGGTTTGATGGTGGAGATTCATCCCGATCCTGATTCTGCACTCTGTGATGGTTACCAGAGCTTGCCGCTTCCCGAGTTTGAAACCATGATGGTAAAACTCAAGCACGTAGCGGAATCTGTCGGGAGGAGTATCTGATGCCGAAATCTGTTCGGCGACTCGGCATAGTCGGACTCGGGCAGATCGGCGGGTCGATTGCAGCGGCGTTGAAAAACGATGACCGCTATACGATTTCCGGATTCGATTCTAACCCGGAACTTCTCGACATTGCAAAAAAACGGAAATTCATCGCAGGATATACTCAATCGGTTGTTGATTTAATTCGCAATGTTGATATAATAGTTGTCGCGTTACCTATGTTTGAGATACATGAATTCCTTGAGAAGAACTTCGATCTCCTCAAGAGTATAACTTTTGTAATGGATACCGGAAGCACCAAACGGGATGTGATAAGAACCGCTGAGCGGCTCGGTTTGACCAATTTCATCGGCGGGCATCCGTATGCGGGTACGGAAAAATCCGCACCTGACGGCTGGGATGGGAAATTATTTCAGGACCAGCGTTATTTTGTTGTCAGGACACGGAGCAGCAAACCATCGTGTATGCGGGAAGCCGAAAAATTCGCCAGAGCAATCGGCTCTGTCCCTGAACGAATCGATGCGGTAGATCATGACAAAATGTTCGCTTTTGCATCCGGGCTTCCACATGTTATTGCCTACGCCCTTGTCGATTCAATGTCTGACAGTCGCCGGAGAACACGAATCAACAAAGATTTTCTCGCTCACAGTTTCAGATCATCGACGAGAGTCACAAAATCTCCGCCGGAGACTGTGGCACAATTTCTTTGGCAAAACAGGAAAGCCCTGAAGCGTGAAATTGAGATATTTATGGATAAGCTCGAAACGCTGTCTGAAAATCTTGCGGATGACAGCATAGATCGTTTTCTTGATCGGATAAAGCGTTTGAGGAACAGGAAAGTGAACCTGGAGCAGTTAGATGACTGAGTCATTACGTGGGCAGGTGAGTCTGCCCGGGGACAAATCGATCTCGCACCGCGCGATCCTGCTCTCATCGATCTCGGATGGACTATGTGAGATCAGCAATCTTGCAACCGGTAAAGATCTAATCTCAACAATCGAAGCCGTGAAAGTTCTTGGAGTCAGGGTCAGGGAGACTGGTCCCGGTCGCATTGAAGTTCACGGGATAGGCATGGGCAATTTCAAACAGCCGGACAGACCGCTTGATTGCGGTAATGCCGGAACATCGCTCAGGTTGCTTCTCGGATTGCTGGCAGGCTCGAACATTTCAGCCAAATTAGATGGTGACAGCTCATTGCGAAGACGCCCTGTCAATCGCGTGGCGATACCGCTCAGGCAAATGGGCGCATTTGTCCAGACGACTGATCGCGGCACATGTCCGGTTACGATTGAAGGAAGGAAGCTCCGGGGAATCGGCTACGCTCTTCCGGTCGCATCGGCTCAGGTGAAGTCCGCCATTCTGCTTGCGGCAATTTCCGCAGAGGGACAGACAGAGATCGTCGAACCGACTCCGACGCGGGATCACACTGAGCGAATGCTTATTTCACTCGGTGTGCCACTGACAACATCCGACTGTAAGGTCTCCACGAGACCGACAGATCGAATTCCCGCATTTGAAATCGATATCCCCGGCGACATATCATCTGCGGCGTTCATAGTAATTGCAGCTCTTCTGCTGCCGGGATCGGAGGTTCTTCTCCAGAATGTCTGCCTTAATCCGACAAGGTGCGGGTATCTCCAGATTCTCCGGCGCATGGGCGCGGATATCCAGACCGATGATATTGTCATCAAACGAGGTGAACCGATCGGGAATCTTTTTGTGAGATCGTCAGAGTTGCATTCATCCCGCTGCGATGATATTCCTGTTGCGACATTTATCGATGAGGTCCCGGTACTCGCGCTTGCGGCATCACAGGCTGAGGGCGTGACACGGTTTCCCAATCTGGGTGAACTGAGAGTCAAGGAATCGGACAGACTATCAGGTATTCTTTCCATTCTCGATGCCGCCGGAGCAAAGATCGAAATCGATGGTGATGATCTTGTGGTCTACGGCCCAAACAAATTGTATGCGCCTGATGTCGATACAAGAGGCGATCACCGCCTGTCGATGCTGGTTGAGACTATCAATCTTGCTTTCGAGGGAGCACTGACAGAAAGATACGTTGATGAAATCGGCATATCATTCCCGGAATACTATGATGTCATGAAGAGTCTGCTGCACCGATGAGAACTGCTGCGCCAAAGATATTCGGCATTCTCGGATCGAACATTTCGTATTCCCTCTCCCCTCAGATTTTCAGAATCCTGTTTGATAAGTACGATCTCCCGCATGGCTATTTCATATTTGACCATGCGGAGAAAGATTTGCCGAGTTTCGTCGGATCAGTCCTGACACTGGGCATCAGTGCGTTCAATGTCACAGTACCGCACAAATGTGACATAATGCAGTATCTCGACAATCTGCATCGAACTGCAAAAGACTGCCGCTCTGTTAATCTGGTCGTCAATCGAAGTGGGAGGCTGACGGGATATAACACAGATATCTTTGGTATCCGGAAAGTATTTGCTGATGCGGGTGTCAATAACTTCAGTAATCTGAGGACACTGATTATCGGCGCGGGAGGGACTGCGCGGACTGTCCTCAGATTTTTCCAGTCCAAACGCGCCAAAGATATTTTCGTCATCAATCGAGGGCGCAAACGTCTTCACGATATGCTCTCAGAGTTTGCATTGCCCACTCATGGCAGAAGGATTGCAGCATATCAGAAGACAAGGTCGAATGCTAACCTGAAAGATTTGGAATGGGATATTGTTTTCAACGCCACACCTGTAGCGACATCAAAGCTGCTGCCGAAAACTGCCATGCAGCGCAAGCCCCTGATATTTGAAGCGGCATACGGAAATCGCATTGCGACGGTTACCAATTCTCGTGATGTCATCGGTGGGATCGATATGCTTCTGTATCAGGCGCTGCGGGGATTTGAGATTATGACTCGATGTAGGATTGACGATTATAAGAAAGAGAAAGCCGCACTAAAAAGAAGATTGCGACAGTCTTTCGCATGAAACAGTAAGTGAATACTTGAATGAACTCTGAAGCGAACATAATCCTTGCAGGTGCAATGGGATCAGGCAAGACCTCTGTTGGTCGGATAGTTGCAAAAAGGCTTGGCCGTGAATTCAGGGACACCGACCGGATGATCGAAGAAATCACGGGGCTTTCCATTGCGAGAATATTCTCCGAGCGAAGCGAAGCATATTTCCGAAATCTTGAACGAGAGGTCATAGCTCAAATTCGTTACCAAAAGAATCTCGTTGTCGCAGTCGGCGGTGGGTCTGTGATCCCGAAGGAAAACAGGGACAATCTGGCAGCAAACGGAGTTATAATTTGTCTCTGTGCGACAAGTGATACTTTGAAGAAAAGACTCGCAGATCAGTCAGGCCGTCCGCTTCTCAGTGGCGGAGATGTTGAAAGCAGGATTGAGCAAATACTTGCCGAGAGAAAAGCGATCTATGACAGCCTTGAATGGAAGATCATCACTGATGATCTATCCCTTGAAGAAGTCGCCGACGCTGTTATCGAAATCCTCGATCCGGTGGTCAGACAATGAGTAGCCTCGCAGTTAAATTCAGCGGCAAGACTACAACATGCAAAGTCGAAATCGACTATGGCATCTCTAATTCACTTCCCTCAATTGTAAACAAATCGACCGCTTATATTATCACTGACAAGAATCTTGTAAAATGTCATAAAGCATATTTCGACCGAATCATCAAGCACAACAATAATATCAAAGCGATGCTCGTGCTGCCCGCAGGTGAATCCACCAAGAATTATCGCACACAAATGAAGATTCACAGGTGGCTGCTTGACAATGGAGCCGACCGCGATTCGATCTTAGTCGGTGTCGGGGGCGGCGTGATCTGCGATCTTGTCGGATTTGCCGCCGCTACTTTCATGCGGGGGGGCGAGCATGTTCTCGTTCCGACGACACTTCTCGCCCAGGTCGATGCCTCGATTGGCGGAAAAAACGGAATCAATATGGCTGAAGCAAAAAATATGGTC
>JAJRZO010000501.1 GCA_024275215.1 Candidatus Zixiibacteriota bacterium
CAAGATCAAGTCTGATCGAATCCTCCGGACAACCCTCCGCTATATCGATCAATAATAATCCTGCTGTCTGGGAGTACGACAACTGGAATCTTGACAGTCTGCGCACACAGTTGGATATGCTCGAAATGCTGCCGGCGGATTTACCTGCTTCAGATTCGGTGTTTATCGAGATTGTTGAAATTAAATCGTCAATCGCGATCATAACACACGATTCGACAGATGCTTACAATGCAATCAGCGCGATCGATTCTCTCCTCGCAAACAATCCGAATGCCGACCCGCAAAAGTGGACAATCCGGCGGTCGGAACTCGCCAGAATTCTTAAGAATCCCTCAGGCAGATAGATTACGGGGAATAAAATCCCCCTCCCATTTGTAGTTTCAGCAGAAGACAAAACCAATGGGAGGTCAAAATGGCACGGCTCTTTTCAGCAAAACTGATCGCTGTTCTTGTGGCATTGATATTTTGCGGAAACGCATTCGGAATAATCATTATTGATCGCAGGAATCCGAATAACAGATTCATCAGCTTGAAGCAACAGCATGTCGATGTATCGATTGTCGATGGCGTATCCAGCACGACAATCGAACAGGTTTTCCACAACAGCGCAGGCCGTCAACTCGAAGGGACATATCTGTTTCCGATACCTGATGGAGCATCTGTCTCGAATTTCACGATGGTAATCAACGGTGTCGAGGTCAAAGGCGAGATTCTTCCCAAAGATGAGGCTGCTCGCAAATATCATGATATTGTTCGTCGAATGAAAGACCCCGGGCTGCTTGAATATGTCGGGAAAGACCTGTTTCAGGCGCGAGTATATCCGATTCCTCCTCGCGGCGATGTTGCAATCAAAGTGCACTATCAGCAGGTGCTGCCTTATGATAATGGTCTTGTGACGTACAGATTCACTTCGGAAGACCCGAAATTCTACAGCGCACCGATTGATAATTACCGACTCAATATCGATATTCAATCCAAAACAGATATCAAGGCTGTTTATTCTCCGACTCATAAAGTCATAATCGACAGACCAAACAATCGCAATGCAAATGTCCTGCTGACAAGGAATGATCTCGCGCAAACAAAGGATTTCGTGCTCTACTACTCTATTTCCAACAAGGATTTCGGGCTGAGCCTGTTGACATATTTCGATCCTGATGAGAATCAGGGATATTTCGTAGGTCTGATTGCTCCTGATCTTACGCAGAGAGACAAAGTCCGCACGCGGAAAAATGTGCTTTTTGTTCTTGACGTCTCAGGATCGATGTCGGGTGAGAAAATCAAACAGGCTAAGCAGGCTCTCAGATTCTGTCTTAATTCTCTCGATGAAAACGATCGTTTTTCGATAGTCAGCTATTCGGATGTTGTCGACAGATTTTCCGGCGAGATGATTCCCGCAACGCGTGACAACATCAGAAATGCACGGCAATATGTCGATCAACTCAGGGCTGCAGGAGGAACCGACATCAACAGCGCACTCACCGAAGCTATGTCCATTACAGGCACGAAAGCGTATGCTGATTATATCATCTTTCTCACAGATGGCGAGCCGACTGTTGGCGAAACTAATCCGAAGAGAATAGTCGGGAATATCAAAGCGGCAAATGTCAACGAATGGAAGCTCTTTTGTTTTGGCGTCGGATACGATGTCGATGCGAATCTTCTCGACCAACTCGCGTCCGATTCGAGAGCGGTAGCGTCATACGTAAGGCCGGGTGAAGATGTCGAAATGAGAGTTTCGAGTTTCTTCGCAAAGATTTCAAATCCTGCTATGACAGGAATCAGGCTTGTTTGCGATGATAACAGGTTGTCACAGGTATTCCCGCGTAACCTTCCCGATCTTTTCTACGGCATGCAACTGGTTGTTGTCGGCAGGTACGACAATCCGGGCGGCGCAACTATCAGACTCGAAGGGTATGTACAGGGAAAACCGAAAACGTATACATACAATGTCGAGTTGACGGGACGCGAGGGTGATGACGAACTGATCCCGCGACAGTGGGCAATCAGGCGCATCGGATTCCTGCTCGAAGAGATCAACAAAGGCGGCGAAAATACTGAGCTGAAAGACGAAATTGTCAGGCTGTCGAAGAAATACGGAATTGTGACGCCATACACATCATTCTTTGTGGATGAACCGATTCATGTTCAGCGTTCGGGCGATCCCATTCAGAGAGTAGAGGCCCGACGAGATATAATGGCAATGTCAAAACCGACAAGCAACGTGACTATTCCAAGTCCTTTGTTGGAGTTGACTCTCCCGGGGAAGGCTGCCGTTGATCGATCAAGTGCTCTGAATATTATGTCCGGCGATGTATTTGCAGACAATAAAGATGAATCATTCATGCCGTCGGGTTCAGGTGGATTTGCGCCTGCAACTGAACTCGAAGAAAAAGTCGCAGCGAGTGTCGGGTCAGGCAGACTCGATAAGCTGGTTACAATCGGTGACAGAACATTTCAGAGAATCGGCAATGTCCTGTACGACAGCAAACTCGACGGTTCTCAGGAGATATTCGAGATCAGGATGTTCAGCGATGCGTATTTTGAACTTCTCGAATTGCGGCCTGAGATCGGCAAGTATCTTACGACCGGTGACGAGATCATGCTTGTCGTGGGTGACATCGCGATTCACTTCGGAGAGCAGGGCGACGAGATATTGAACGACAAGGTGAAACAACTGATAGGCTGATACGTATCACAGGAGAACGAAGGGCGCCTCGGTGGGGTGCCCTTTTGTATTGACATCGTATCGACTCTGGTTATTTTTCGATGTGTATGAATGTTTTCAA
>JAJRZO010000502.1 GCA_024275215.1 Candidatus Zixiibacteriota bacterium
AGCTTCGCTCGGCTGGCGCGGCGGTAACAGACAATGGAAACATTACGAACTCGCTTATCTGCTGCTTGCGGGGCTTTCGACTCCGCTGGTGCTTTCAGTACACAGTGTTGTCAGCACAGACTTTGCCGTTAGTATCGTACCCGGCTGGCATACGACAATTTTCCCGCCATATTTCGTTGCGGGCGCGATATTCTCCGGATTTGCAATGGTGATGACGCTCGCGATCCTGGCGCGCAAGATATTCGATCTGGGCGATTTCATCACGATGAAACACTTCGACAAGATGGCAAAGATAATGCTCGTGACAGGAATGATGGTCGGATACTCCTATGCGTGCGAGTTCTTCATCGCATGGTACAGCGGTAATGTCTTCGAGCAATTCACATTTCTTAACAGGGCATTCGGACCATACGCATGGGGATACTGGATCATGGTTACCTGTAATGTGATCGTGCCCCAGCTTTTCTGGTTCAAACGAGTGAGATCGAGTATCATAATCCTGTTCATCTGCTCTATTCTGGTGAATGTCGGAATGTGGTTCGAGCGTTTTGTGATTGTAGTTTCCTCGCTGTCGAGGGATTTCCTGCCCTCGAGCTGGGACTACTTCAGCCCGACCATATATGACATCGGTATATTTGTTGGGTCGTTCGGCCTGTTCCTGACACTCTTCCTGTTGTTCGTCAGGATGCTGCCAATGATTGCGATGGCGGAAGTCAAAGGCGTTCTTCCACAGGCAAATCCGCATTCATACATCACGGATACTGATTCCGTTACAAGGAGAAATTCGTGATTACATCTGCCATGAAATCAATAGGGATGATTGCCGAGTTTAACGATCCGAACGAACTTCTCGTCGCGGCAAGAGTGTTGCGTGATGCCGGATACAGGAAATTCGATTGTCATTCACCGTTTGCGATCCATGGCATGGACAAGGCAATGGGTTTGAAACGCTCGCCCCTCGGCTGGATTGTGGGAACGTTTGCATTCAGCGGCGCAGCAGGGGGATTATTGCTTCAGTGGTGGACAAGCGCAGTCGACTACCCACTCGTAATTTCAGGTAAGCCACTTTTCAGCTATCAGGCATTCGTACCTATTGCATTCGGAGTCGCAGTTCTTCTCGGCGCAATATCGGCGGTATTCGGAATGCTGGCACTCGCGAGGCTGCCAATGTTCCATCATTCGGTATTCAACTCAGACCGATTCGCAAAGGTCACCGATGACGGATTTTTCATCAGTGTAGATGCGACCGATCCCGAATTCCATTCGGAACAAACTAAAGAACTGCTCGAAAGCGCCGGCGGACAAAATGTGGAGCTGTTAGAAGAATGAGGCAGAAAGTAAGTATCATACGAGTTTTCGTACTCTCAGTTTTGGCATTTACGCTGATATTCTTACTGAATGGATGTTTCCGCGAACAACCATCGGAAAAACCGCCGATCCATCTCAATCCTGATATGGACTATCAGCCGAAATTCCAGCCGCAGGAAAAAAATATGTTCTTCGAAAACGGCATGGCAATGCGAGAGTCGGTTGAGGGAACTGTTGCAAGAGAGGAACTCCGTGATAACAGCGCGTTCTTCGCCGGAATAGACAGCAATGGCGACACTATAGCACAGATGCCGATTGAAGTAACCTCGCAGACTCTCGAACGAGGCAGGGAACGATTTAACATATATTGTTCGCCCTGTCATGGCACAGCCGCTGATGGCAAAGGCTTGATGGTTACGGAGTATAAGTACGCTCCACCGCCGAATTTCTACACTGAGAAAGTCCGACAATTCCACGATGGATATTTTTTCAATGTAATCACGAATGGCATTCGAAATATGCCGTCATACAGGCACCAGATTCCGGTGGCCGACAGGTGGGCGATAATATCCTATGTTCGTGAACTGCAGAAGAACCATGAGGTAGTTGCGGAAGACACGACACATAATATGAGCAAGAAGTAGAGATCATAAATGCGAATAGATAATGACACATACAAGTTCACTGATACCGGAAATTTCGGCAAGTTCAGTCTGATAGCGGGAATCATCGGAATAATTCTGTGTGTCGTCGGGTATTTCAGTAATTCTGAGCAGTTTTTCTTCTCGTATCTGACTGCGTATATTTACTGGATTACTATTGTCCTTGGCGCGCTCTTCTTTGTGATGTTGCAACATCTCGTCAATCCGGTTTGGAGTGTTGTCGTTCGCAGGCTCGTGGAAGCTCTGATGTTTGTGATACCGTTGATGGCAATCCTGTTCATCCCGATACTGTTCGGAATGCACGACCTGTATCAATGGAGTCATCCGGATATCGTTCAGGCGGACAAACTTCTCTCCGGCAAGGCTGGCTACCTGAATGTGATGTTCTTCGCAATCAGGGCTGTCTTTTATTTCGTTGTATGGTTTGCTCTCGCATATTCACTCCGCAAGCTGTCCGTCAAGCAGGATGGTCATTTCGATGAAGCGCGACAGGCCAGGATGCGAAAGATCAGCGCGGGCGGAATGATTCTCTTTGCTTTCACAATAACTTTCGCCGGATTCGACTGGATCATGTCTCTCGATGCTCACTGGTATTCGACGATATTCGGCGTCTATGTGTTCTCAGGCGGGTTGATGGCAGCCATTGCATTTATTACTGTCATGTTCCTGTTTATGAGCAAGCGAAATGTCCTGAAGGAACAGGTCACTGTCGAACACTATCATGATCTCGGCAAGCTGATATTCGCCTTCATGGTCTTCTGGGCATACATCGCATTTTCACAGTATCTGTTAATCTGGTACGCAAACATACCGGAAGAAACGATCTGGTATCAGCACCGCTGGGTCGGATCATGGAAACCGTGGACACTGCTTCTGGTCATCGGACATTTCGTGGCGCCGTTTTTCATTATGATAACCCGTGTCGCGAAGCGCAATCTCAGCATGTTAAAGTTTATGGCGTTCTGGATGCTGTTTATGCATTTCGTCGATGACTATTTTCTCGTAATGCCGACGCTGCATCATGACGGAATCGCTCTGACATGGATTGATCTCGGCGCAATGCTGGCTGTCGGTGGATTATTGCTCTGGTTCTTCTGGCGCATATTTACATCGAGCGCATCAGTGCCGATAAGCGATCCGAAACTGAGCGCATCGATTCACTTCGACAATTTCTGATCTCACAAAAAATATCCCAGCACATATCGTGCTGCCACGAAGAACATGCAGACCACAAGTATAATTTTTATCACACGCGCAGAAACATATTGCTGCACTGCCGCACCGACATACATTCCGGCCATGCCACCCAGCCCGAACAAAGCACCAAGCGCGAAATCGGGTTGAACTACCGCTCCATAATACTGAGCTAAAAGAGTATAAAATGCAACCCCGGCAATTGAACTGACGAAAGTCGACATGAGCGCCGCTCCGGCGACTGTATAGACCGGAAGGCCGAAGACTGCCACGAGAAACGGCGCGACAATCGCTCCGCCACCGATACCATAGATTCCACCGACGACACCGACAATCAGACTTAGCGCAAGCAGTCCTGCTGTCGATGCCTGATATGTTGATTTGCAGAATTCATAACTGATTTTTCTCGGTGTAAACGCCAGTATGCTCACTGATGATTCTTCTTTGCACGGTCGAATATTCATCCTGTTTCTGATTAACTCAGAAAGAATTTTCGCACCGAGATACAACAGTACGAGTCCCGCGAACAGTTTGAATGCCCTCGGATCGGGAAGATACCTTACTCTGATGATTGCTCCGAAGAACACACCGGGTACACTGCCGAGTATCACTGTCCATGTCAAAGGCCAGACCATGCGTCCGTCTCTGTAGTATCGAAAAACACCGCTTGGAATCGCAACCACATTGTAAACAAGATTAGTTGAGCTGACTGCCGGACCTGCAAAACCGAGAATACTGACCTGAAACGGGAGCAGGAGAAATGCGCCTGAGACACCACCCATTGACGTAAACATCGAAACAACGAACGCCACAAGCATCGGCAACCACCAGTATGTTTCAACGCCGCTGACGGGAAATTCAATCATACCACCGATAATGCAAAGATGATTGTATGTATGCAAACGAAAATGACCGGCACATAAGTGGCAAAGCAGATCAGACTCCAAATAAACTGGCCCTGCGAGCACTCGATGACATGACGAAGTTTGTCATCCCGACAAATAGGCATGTTGAAAAACCTGATAATGACACAAAAGTACTCACAGTAGCTGTGAGGCTGTGTATTAAGTATATTGCACTGCAGCTAGTTACAACCGATAATCCGCAGGGGCACAGCCCCTGCGAGCACTTGAATTGCCTGTTCGTCGTCATTCCTGCGAAGGCAGGAATCCAGAACCAGATTCAGAATGTCAAAGACATATTCCGGTTTTAGCGGTAATAACAATCACGCCTTCATTGATTACAATTCGACAAAAACGATCTCAAAAGTTCTTCTGCAATCAAAACCTGTCGTCGGCTTTCTTGTGGTGCATGCCTTTGAGCCTCTCTTTGAGCCATCCGATTCGGATGTCCTGAGGTTCGTCGAAGTTCGGGACATAAGGCTTAATATCGAGGAGCGGCGTCTGGTCGAGCATATCGACATTTTCAATGGTCAGCGTATCGCCATTGATTTCTTTCAGACGGACGACAGAGAGTCCAATCTGCGATGGTCTCTTCGGCGCTCTTGTGGAAAAAAGCCCACGATGCTTGTCATCAAGGTATGGAATCACCTCGAGAGAGTACCCTTC
The DNA here is from genome assembly GCA_024275215.1 of Candidatus Zixiibacteriota bacterium. Taxonomy (GTDB): domain Bacteria; phylum Zixibacteria; class MSB-5A5; order JAABVY01; family JAHJOQ01; genus JAJRZO01. Next base: position 4,733 of record JAJRZO010000502.1, read on the forward strand.
GGAAAGATGAAAGTAGTATAACAAAATGATATGCGAGAACCCATCGAGGTCTTTCAGACCCGGCACATATTTATCGAACACTTCGATCCGACCCTCGATCCCTTTTCCCATTTTCGGCTGGATCGGCGTGCCTTTGCGCTCTTTGAATGGCGTATAGATTACACCGATTTGCGTCAACTCAAGATCACTCATGAATCATATTCCCTTGTACTCAGCGGGTTTTCGGGTAGTTGGCTTTGATGCTACACGTTCATATATTTTATCGAACTTGTTTGCCTGAGACCTCCAGCTATAATGTTCGATAACCTTCTTCCGCGCATTTGCACCCAGTTTTCCCCTGAGTTCCGTATCCTTCAGGAGTCGTATAACACTATCAGCAAATGCAACAGCATTGTCCGCGATAAGAACATCTTCCCCGTCGACATACTCGATACCATCGCAGCTCATCTCAGTAGCCACAACCGGTTTTGCCATCGACCATGCCTCGAGTATCTTGTTCTTGATTCCCGTGCCCGACTTAAGCGGACAGACATAAACCAGGGACTCATCGAAGTAAGGCCGCATATCATCAACAAATCCGGTCACCTCGATATTTGGTTTATTTTCTGCCAGCGCAATGATACAGGGATCGGGATCACGACCAACAATCCTGAATCGCACACCAGGTATCTGTTTTTCGATAAGAGGCAGGACATGCTCGGCGAAAAACATCGCACCAGTCACATTCGGTTCATAGTCCATCACTCCGGTAAACACAACTACAGGTTCAGTCGATTGAGATACGCTCGGAGTGAAATACTCAGTGTTGACGCCATTTGGAACTACCGTGATACTCGCGGATGGACAGACTGACTGCATGACCTTGGCGTCGACAGGGGAGACGATAGTGATTTCCTTGAACAGCTTGATATACTTTGATTCGTATCTTCTCGTAGCTATCCACTCATACATGAACCGCAGTTTGTCAGCGAGCTTCGTCTGTCGCCAGATAGTCCGATAACAAAAGAGGCTGTAATCATCGACAACATCGCAAACAGCCGGGTATTCTTCAAGCTTCGGGAAGTATCTCATCAGGTTCATACTGAGTACCTGAATAATATCGTATTCACCAGAGCGAAGCATTTCCTGAATAGTCTGGAAAAGTTCATCGGAGTATGTGCTCGTCTCGTGGTATTCAGGCGGAGGTGAGATCAGATCACGAATTTTTTTTATCATCGATCTCCCGCGACGATCCTTCGGTTCGAGCTTCTTGATTGGAAAAATTCTCACAGATGAGAAAACCGAATCGAGACTATCGAGTGTCTCCCGATCCAGTTCTCTGTACGATTTACACAGCAGGGTCAGTTCATGTTTTCTGCTGAGTTCTTTGAAAAGCGGAAAGACCCTGACCTCGAAACCACCATAGAGCGGATAAGGCGGGCGCGGTGATATGACCAGGATTTTCATACCTGGTGTCTCGACTCTGTCATGACTTCGGTTCCATATCATGTTCAACAGGGAAAATCCTGCTCGAAAATCTGCGAACAAACGGCAGAATCGAATTCTTTGCCATCATAACGAATCTGCCTTTGAGATTCCTGTTGCCAACAGTGATAGTCACGTGGCTTCTGATATCTTTACACCATTCAATCTTGTATGAATAGGCTGCTCCGGTAAGATCATATTCGCATGGGCCGTCCAACTCTGAAATATGTTTGATAATTGCTATCTTAAGATTGCTGCCGGGGGAGAAGTATTTGAACTCCTGATCGTAATCGCACCTTGTAGCAGAGTAATTACATCCGTTTCTCAACAGGTACTCGAAACCAGCCAGTTGCCTATTCAGTTCAATCGTGAAGATAGAAACTAACCCCTGTTTCATTGCTCTGGGAGTGAAAGCAGTATAGAATTTCCCTTCAGGAGAGTCTGCCCGAATGTCGGTCCCATATTCCGATTTCCAGCTCTTTCCTGAGATCCCGATCATATTCGGCGCGAATTCCTCAAACTCATCGGCTGATTCAATATGTCTGATGCGATAGCTGGCAGCCTTGTCGAGTCTTCTGAAACACATCTTGTTTAAGTGCTTTCTGCGTTTCTTCGGAAGTGATTCCCAATAATCATCCCACGAACCGTTGATTGTCATGTATGGAGACTGTAAACCTTCGGCTTTCTGGAAACCTGAACCGTATCGGTTGGTCTCAAGCAGCTCGATGAATCGCTTCGTGGTCGGCGCCTCATTTTCCATATTCTCAAGATAGAGTATATCCCAATCGGGAAGTTCGAGCATTCTTTCCACCAGAGGCTCGACAAACTCAATGTCTGAAGTAATGAAATTGCATCTCGGAGTCGGCTCCCCCGCGATGAAACTGATGGCTTTCGTGCCGACACCTTTGAATGGCTGATGAGTCCTGCATATCGGTGCAACTGCGACAAGCTGTCCATCTTTCCACAATGTTATGACAGCCAGAGAACTATTGAGAGAATTCGCTGCAGCCATTTCCTCGAACCAGAGGTGCCGCATGAAAACATTATCACACTCAGACCTGCCAACGAGTTCATCCCACGGCTGCCTGAGTTTTGAGAATTCATCCAGCTTCTCTATTATCTTGAATTCAGTCATTTGGCAATCGTCGTTCGATTTTTCCTGTACACAAAAATTGGTTAATACCCTCCCCGAAGCAATGTTCTGAGCTTTATCAAAGTTTTGATCCCCCAGTCCGGCAATGACAGGAGCCTACGTATCGATCCGGGACAATCGTCGAGCTTTCCCGATTCATTTCTGGCCAGATCATACTTCCCGGCCAGCACAAGATTCTTCACGTGATCAAGTCTCTGTTGACTCAGTACACTGTCGTATGTTTCCTGATTAGCACACATGAATTCTTCATCACATCCCCATACCAGTTCAATCACAGCAACGCGTGCCTGCGACATTTTCAGTTTGTCGGCATGTGTAAGTCGCGTAACAGCATTTGCGTACTGACATGCGGTTTCACAGTCAATAAAAGCAGCGCGACCCTTCCGCGCAAGCAATCCGAAACAGAACCAGTCTTCGTAAAGCGGAAGATCCTCCGCATAACAGAGTGAATCGCCCGCCGTTTCTCTGCGAACCACCAATGTACTCGTGAAAATATAGTTCGTTTCAAGTTCATTCTTATACATGCTGCCTGTATAAAACATACAATCTTCAACCTGATCCGGGATGTCTATGACACTGGAGATGAATTGACCCTCCCCAAGTATTTCGCTCCACGGTCTGTTGTCCCCGCTCCAATTTACAACATTATTGTGATAGGTGCAGCCTTTTTCGTCCGTCGCAGAAAAATTAGTGAATGAAAACAGGATATCCTGCCGCTCCTGCATCAGTCGCCGTTGTAAATTGAGTTTGTCCGGCATCCATTCGTCGTCCGAGTCGAGAAACGCCACAAGATCGTTTCGTGCCTTGCTGATACCAACATTGCGGGCTTTGCCGGCTCCGGAATTAGTAATTCGAATTTGCCGAATTCTCTTTCCGAAGCTCGCCAGTATGTCCGAAGTGTTGTCAGTCGAGCCGTCATCCACAACTATGATCTCATCGCGCTCAGAACTTGCAGTGAGAGCTGACTCGATTGCACGCCCGACAAGATGCGCGCGGTTGTATGTCGGGATGATAGTTGTAACAGTCAGCTCAGACATGCTGCTTCTCTTTCACGAGAGCCTTGAGTCCCTTGAGCAACGGTCCTATAATCGGTAATGTAGGCAGAATATGCCTCAACCTGCAAGGCAACTCGCCTGTCAGGATCGGGATCAATCTGTTCGCGAACACATGTATATTGTAGTACTTCTTCAGGCTCATCCGCCAGTTGCGATTCCACGGCATGTCAGTCAGACAATTGATTTCATCAATGTCTCTATTCTGGTAACAGCGGAAAACAGTTTCGAGAAACAACATGTTGCCCGGCGAGACACTCGAGTAATCCTCATCATAGCTGATTTTGTTTATGACAAGGGTTCGCCCGATTCGTATTGCCATGTGTCCTGCAATGGCTTTCCCTTCAGCGTCGAGGAAATGCCATTCAAGCCATCCGGCATGGTTCAGCCGTTCAGTTAATGCCTTGTAGAAAGAAAGAAGCGATGGTGTCAATGCTATGGCTCCACCATTCCGGCCTTTCCAACCGGAAGCTTCCATCTTTACAAATGTATTCAAGAACTCTCCAGAC
>JAJRZO010000024.1 GCA_024275215.1 Candidatus Zixiibacteriota bacterium
AAGAGGTCAGTGTTCAGATTCCGGCAATCTTCATTCCCGCATTTGCCGAGGAGTTACGGTATATCATTCAACAATTACGATTCTATCGTATAGGATCAATCCTTCTTGGAGGCGAGGACTTCGGTGACGGTGATGTATTGTCGCTTAAAGCCACATCTGTCTACCCATCGATGTTCGTATCGCACACGACTTTCACGCCATCAGATACGGCATGGATCAAGTTTGAGTATTTGTTCAGACAAAAGAGCGGACTGGAGGCAACCACAGTAGCCGGCATGACATACGATGCAGTAAACTTGACCCTCAAAGCTGCAGGGCTTGGCGGATTCAGCGCGGACGGGATTGCGCGTGGCTGGAAAATACTCGGCCACTACGACGGCGTTACCGGGCCGTTCGAATTCAATGAACAGCGCGAAAATGTCGCTGTGCCTGTTTATATCCTGCTTGATGGACAGATCGAGAAATGGCAGCGCTAAGCCCCGATCTCAGGCGGAAATATGACTCACTGATCAGATTGATCTCCACTCTCGAAAGAGTCGTGGTCGCTTTCTCAGGGGGACTCGATTCCGCATTTGTCCTGCATGCTTCTCTTGAAGCACTCGGGGTCGATAATGTCCTGGCGATTACGGGTGATTCGCCGAGTTTCGCACAGTTTGAAAAAGAGTATGCCGAGAATTTCGCAGGGTCTCTCAACATCCGAAAGCATCATTTGATAATCGAGACCGGCGAAATGCAGGATCAAAACTACATAGCAAATACTACTGACCGATGTTTCTACTGTAAGAATGAACTCTATTCAAAATTAGTCGAAATTGCAAATCAGGAAGGGTTCAACTGCGTTATCGATGGCTGCAACGCTTCCGATATCGGAGATCACAGACCCGGAAGACGGGCTGCGGAGAAATACTCTGTTCGAAGCCCGCTTCTCGAAGCCGACCTCTACAAAGATGAAATAAGAAAAATTGCTCGTTATAAAGGTCTCGAAATATGGGATAAACCTCAGTCTGCCTGCCTTGCCTCGAGGATTCCATACGGTGAGATTGTGACAACCGATAAACTACGAATGATCGAAAAAGCTGAAGCATTTCTCCGCGAGAATGGTTTTCGTCAGTTTCGAGTACGCTGTCATGGTAAGCTTGCAAGGATAGAACTCGAAGAGCAGGATTTCGAAATGATAGTTGATGCAGCGGTGAGAAGACATATCGTTGATAAATTAAGAGAAATAGGTTTTCTTTGGGTTTCTATCGATCTCAAGCCTTTTGAAACAGGAAGCATGAACATTTCAATAAAGGAATCAAAGAGTGACTGACAAAGAGCAGGAAAAACGCATAGCCTTGAAGATGGTCATTGACGGCAAAGTCCGGGAGATATCATTCGAGGAACTTGCTCTCTCGAACAACATGGCGCAGGAAGCGCTCGTCAGACTGATGGTTCGAAAGAAAATATTCGAGCCGCGCGAATTCATGGAGGAGATGAACGCAGTACAGAATGAAAGATACCGTACCGGCGAACCGCCTGACAAAGGCGAAACACCTGATGCCTGAGTAATATATTGGCCTGTCCGTCTGACCTGCTCCTGCTATGTGGGTGGCAGAGGTGGAGAGGTTGTCTCAAAAGGCACGAAAGGCAGATTGTTAAGCTTGCGAAGGGAAGAGATGTCATTCCCGCCTTCGGGCTTGTTGAAAAAGTCCTGTCACGTAGTTGCGGCTGGTCTTCAAAGCGCACACAGTAGCTGTCAGGTTGTGTGTTCAGCATATCGCATTGCAGACAGTTACAACACAGTATCTGCAGGGGCACAGCCCCTGCGAGCACTAAGGGCAGGTTTTGCAACACGCCCCTTCACAGGGGCGGCGACAAAGTCAGTTTCAGCTTGAGTTAGTCAGGACTTATGGGACAGCCTCTGGACATTTGTCAGACATGGTATTGGAAGTAATATGAGTTTTTTCGACAAATCATCGAATCATCCAAAGCCTGAAGATAATTCATACCTCAGGGTTGTAAAATCGAGATTCAGAGATTTCCTGTTACTACTCGATCAAAACAATCTCGTCCTGAAAACTATCAGTGAGCTTGAAGAAAAATCTCACGGACGGCGGCTTTTTGATAGCGAATATATCCTTGAAAAGCTCGACACGATCCGAATCGGAGTTCGGGAAATCATCGACAGAATGATCGGTATCGGCGGCGATCGATATGAGATACTTCGCGAAAAATTTATCGAAATCGACGATGAATTGCAGCGCGCACTGCCGGGACGTTTTCCTGTGATGCGCGACGACTACACAGTTGTCTTTGACAAACTTTGCCGCGAACGTGAATTCAGCGTAGGCAGCAAAAACGCTCAGCTTGGTGAAATGAAAACCCGACTGGGGCTTCCTGTGCCGGATGGATTCGCTATCAGCGCCTGGGCATACAAGCATTTTCTCGACTCCAATA
>JAJRZO010000503.1 GCA_024275215.1 Candidatus Zixiibacteriota bacterium
CGACCCTTGGGGCCAAGCGTCACCTTCACTGTATTGGCGAGCTTATCCACACCCTTCCTGATTAACTCACGGGCTGTGGATTCATATTCTATAATCTTAGCCATTTCTTAAGTCTCCTTTTTTTGATACTATTTCAGGATAGCCAGAACATCGCTTTCGCGCATAATCAGGTAATCCTGGTCATCAATTGTTACATCTGTACCGGAATACTTTCCGTATAAAACTTTGTCGCCGACACTGACCTCGAGATCGACTCTCTTGCCGGTATCATCGAGTCTGCCCGGACCGGCTGCCACGATTTCACCCTGAACCGGCTTCTCCTTGGCCGTATCGGGAATAATAATGCCGCCCTTCTTAATCTCTTCCTGCTCAAGCGGCTTCACCACTACGCGATCTGCCAACGGCTTAATGTTCATCTGAACATCCTCCTTATGTTAAGTTGTCCTGTCTCATATACTTTTCCAGTATTAGCACTCAAGTCTGATGAGTGCTAACAGCGGCGGAATATAGAAGTTCCAATTTTTTTGTCAAGTAGATTTTATTGAGAATGCCGGATTATGCGTCAGACTGCTCGCTCTCGACCGCGACCTCAGGCTATGCCACTGTCATACAACACATTACACCCGACCTCAAAGGTTGATGGCTGTTTTAACATACTCTGCCGCTTTCACATACGCACCACCTTCCCCTAATAACTCTGAAACCACGGTGATTTTGGTGCGCATTTGTTCAATAAGATTATAATCAGAGAGGACTTGTCTGATAGTATCTGATAATCTACGGGCATTTGCTTCGCTCTGGATAAGCTCCGGATAGACAGTCTCCCCGGCGATTAGATTCGCCATCGCGATATTAGGTACTTTGATCAGTCTTTTCGCAATCAAATAGGTCAATGGACTTGTCTTGTAAATCACGATCGCAGGACTCTTACAGATTGCCGTCTCGACAGTGGCGGTGCCGGATGCCACAAGTGTAAGATCAGCCGCGCTCAGGAGATTATATATGTTGCCGTTGAATGTCATCAGGTCAATCGAAGAACATCTCGCGATGCGATCTATCAGTTGATTCTGAGATTCATCGGATGGCCTGATAACAATACTCAGTTTGAGACCCCGGATCATCGCGAGTTCAAGACCATCCAGCATAACCGGCAATATCCTCTCGATCTCCTGCTTCCGTGATCCGGGGAGTACAGCGATCAATTGTTCATCGGATGCAATCTCGTTCGACTCCCTGAATTCTTCGCGATTCAGGTCTGGTTTAGCCTTGTCGATAAGCGGATGGCCGAAATACTCAACTTGCAGACCATGCTTTGCAAAGAACTCCGGCTCGAATGGCAGGATCGAAATAAACTTCGCATTCCAGCTTTTCATTTTCTTGATACGGCCTGTATGCCACGCCCATACCTGCGGGAGAATGTAGTAGACAAATGGAATTTGAAGTTCATAGAGTCTCTGCGCGAATTTGAAATTCATGCCGGGGTAATCGATCAGAATCGCGGCGTCAGGTGGATTCCCCGCTAAACTCTTCGAAATTGTGCGAAATACATTTTTGAAAAATGGAAGCTTTTTGATGACCTCTGCAAATCCCATTGTCGAAAGGTCAGACACATGGAATCGAATATCTGCACCGAGAGTTTTCAAGTTGTCACCACCCAACCCATAGAACTCGCAAGCGGGATTGAGTCTAATCAACTCATCCGCAAGCCCTGCCGCATGAAGGTCGCCCGATGCTTCACCGGCGGATATGAAGATTCTCTTTTTCACTTCAAATGTGAGCGGAGTTTTTCAAGACCTGCTTCGGCGATTCGCTCGATATCGCTTGCGACCTGAAGCGCTTCCACAGCCTCCTCACCGGATACAGCCACGGGAGTGTCATTTCGAACCGAATCGATAAACGATGTCAACTCGGCAGTCAGCATATCAAAAGATTGAATCGATGGTTTGTGATACGCAATCTTCTTCCCTGTCTCACCAAAATCGACTGTAGTCGAAAAGCCAACAGTCTCACTCATGGACTCATCCTGTTCAAGAAGACGATAGACTTCAGCCGATGGTCCACCCAAATCGAAAGATATATATCCTTTCGGCTGAAATATGCGAACCTTACGCATCGCCTTTGGTGATATTCGCGAAGCTGTCAGGTTAGCCACGCATCCCGATTCGAATGTCAACCGCGCGTTCGCAATGTCCATATGTTCAGTTACCACCGCTGATGCCGACGCCTGTATGTCGATCACTTTCGAGCCGGTGAGATGCAGGCAGAGATCGATGTCGTGAATCATCAGGTCGAATATCACCGCGACATCGAGTCCGCGAAAGTTGAACGATGCAAGCCGGTGCGCTTCGATGAACGACGGGAATTTAATCCTGTCGGCAAGCGCTTTCACCGCCGGGTTGAACCTCTCGATGTGCCCGACCATCAGTTTGAGATTGCTTCGCTTCGCGAGTGCAATCACCTCCTGCGCCTGATCGACTGATGTTGCGATTGGTTTTTCTATAAACAGATGCCTGTCCGCACTCAGAATATCGAGCGCGCACTTGTGATGTTCGGAAGTCGGTGTGACAAGTGAGATTGCAACACTGTTGTCGATCAATTCTGACACATCAGAAAATGCTGTCGTGCCAAATTCAGCAGCAGCAGTTTCTGCCTTTTTGAATTCAATATCATAACACCCTGTCAATTCGCATGAGTCGATTTGCGATAATACTTTGACATGCGCCCGTCCAAGATGTCCAACCCCGATAACGCCAATCTTTAGTTTGTCCGACAAAGTTCCTCCCTGAATGAGGGAAGGATACGTGCGGAATGCCCGATTGTCAATCATGTAACCGGATCCCATGGGAAGTTCATAACCCTGTTTGCCCTTACTGTACAGAGTAATTTTTCAGTGCCCACGGACTCAGATATTTCCGATAACGCTGCACCTTCAGCCTCCAATTCATCAACCTTCTTCTCCATGCAATCATAAGGCAACTGATCGGGATTATCCCGATATTCTCTTGGCTGGAGACGATGATATAAAAATATAAGCACATAATTGATATTGACGGAACAAGAACGACATTTTGCAGTTCAACAAGGGACTTTCGGAATTCTGAGAATTCAGAGAGCGAGAAATGACAGGAAGAAGAAACTAAACAACATGTAACTTGCTCAACTCACAGGGCAACATTAAGGAAGAGAATCAGAACTATGGGCATGTTTTGTTACCAGTGTCAGGAAACAGCTAAGAACACCGGATGCATAAAACGCGGTGTTTGCGGAAAAACTGAAGAGACTGCCGGTTTACAGGACTTGTTGATCTATGTGTTGAAAGGGATCTCCATTTGGGGAAAGAAAGCTTCTGACTTGCAGAAGCCTGACAAGGACGCCGGAGTGTTTGTCACGGAGGCGCTGTTTGCCACGATAACAAACGCGAATTTCGACGATGACCGCTTTATCGCTCTCATCAGGGAAGGACTGATTATCAGGAAACGTGTTCGGGATAGTTTCCTGTCTGCACACAAAGCAAAATCAGGTGAAGAGTTTACCGAAAAACTGCACGATTGTGCTACCTGGTTTTCCGACAGCGTAGAAGAGTTTCACCAGAAGGCCAGTCAGGTCGGAGTACTTGCAACTGAGAATGAAGATATTCGTTCATTACGTGAGCTTGTAGTCTATGGTTTGAAGGGCTTCGCCGCGTATGTAGAACATGCCGCTATTCTTGGCTACCAGAGTGATAATCTCTATCGTTTTGTTTTCGAAGCTTTGGAATCCACGACCCGCGATTTGTCGATTGATGACATGATTGGAATGGTCATGAAGACTGGGGAGATGGGAATTCAGGCGATGGCGCTGTTGGACAAAGCCAACACTGAAACTTACGGGGATCCTGAAATAACCGAAGTGAACATAGGCGTGCGAAAGAAACCAGGCATTTTGATTTCAGGTCATGATCTTCGTGATATGGAAGATCTTCTGAAACAGAC
>JAJRZO010000504.1 GCA_024275215.1 Candidatus Zixiibacteriota bacterium
TGCAGAACTGTTCATGTCACTATGGACAAAAGAAACAACAAGAAAATTCCCCTCACGGATGAATTAAGACAGGGTTTGAGCGGCTATCTGCCTGATTGAGTATCGCTCTCTTCAGTCGAAAGATATATCTCCAGCAATGCATGAGTATCGATCTTGCCGAGTGTTGTCCCTGGCATCTCTTCGATTATAATGATCGCCTTTGGCATCAACAATTGCGACAAATGAGTCTCCAGATATGTATTCAGCTCAACGATAGAGATCCCTGCGCCAATTGGCTGGACAAACAAAACAGGCCTCGCACCCCATTTCTCATCATCGACTGCTATTACTGCACACTCTTCTATTCCCGGGAAATCAGCGGTGATTCGTTCGATTGCAGATGGATGAATATTCTCTCCACCTGAGACGAACAGGGCATCTTTCCTGCCTGGGACATGCAGATAACCGTCATTGTCGAACAACCCGATATCGCCGGTTTTGAACCAGCCGTCCGGCAGAAATGTTCTATTCTGATCCTCATTCAGATAAGCAGTAAAGACAGACTTGCCCCTGATTTGTATTTCGCCTTCCTTGCCGTATTCGAGGATATCATTGTCGGATGAAACTATCCTGATTTCGCAATTACCGAGAGGTTTTCCTGATGTGAGAAGTCTGTCGCCTGAATCGCCGGGTGATGTTGTGCAAATTTGTGACGCTGCTTCGGTCATCCCATAAGTGGTAAATAGTGGTGTTTTCAGTGCACAGGCTTTTTCGACCAGCCGACGCGAAGTCGGTGCTCCGCCGAGTAGTACCGCTTTCAGGGTTGGAGGAAAATCTCGATCCTGCCTTGCCTCGATGATTGAATCAAGCATCGCTGGAACAACCGAAATATGACTGATAGAACCGTCGTCAATCAATCGATTGATATTGTCTGCATCGAAATGCGACATGACACGAACAGAGCTTCCGGCAAGCATCGATCTGAACAGTATCGCCATCCCTCCAACATGGCAGAACGGCAACACGGCCAGCCAGCAATCACCCTGTGACAATCTTATGTTTTCGTTCGATGCGATTGCATTGTAGTAGTGGTTTCCCGAGGTAAGCATGACTCCCCTCGGTCTGCCGGTGCTGCCTGAGGTGAACATGATGCTGAAAATTCTATCGAGATCGATTCCTGCTGAATGGACAGTCGGGTGTGTTTTCTCTGTGCTCATTATTGACAAGAGATTGACCGATGGAATCGTCACCTTTTCAGAGACATGAGCGTAGTCCTCATCGAGTAACAGCAAGCGACAGTCGGCAACTCTGATGGATTCTCTCCACCAGTCCGGATTCATTCTGTAATTAAGAGGAACCACGCACAAACCATGGCGAAAGCATGACAAGATCGTCACAGCATAGCTCGTGCTGTTTTTCGCAAGAACAGCCAGCTTGTCGCCTGAATCAATACCACGCTGTCTTAGTGAATACAAGATGGCGTCGATTTTCCGATCCAACTCGCTGTATGAAAGACTGACAGAGCCGTCAGTCAGGGAGATGTTATCCGGAATGGATCGAGCGTGTTGCAAGACAGGACATTCGATACTTTTGTTCATACCCAGCCCCCCGAATCGTAATCGAGGTTGACTCCAAGTCCTGACGAACCGGGGACATCGATGAAACCTCCATGCGAATTCAAATCTATGTCGATCAGGTTTTCAGTCAAATATCGTATCGTATCGAAACCGCATGGCTGAATGTTCTCACCGAGTGTTGCGGCAATATGCAGGCAGGCAGCGAGACCGACGCCTGTCTCGAACATCGATGAAACGACAACCTTTTTACCGAGCGAAACAACCTTTTCCATCAGGCCAGGAGAAGCGGCAAGTCCGCCCGAAATGGTCGGTTTGATCACGGCTGCCTCGACACCATGACAACTAATCAAGTTAGTCCACAGGTCTATGTCCTGAATTGCTTCATCGATCGCAATCGCCACTCCACTGGAATCGAAGAGTGTTTCATAAGACTCGACAGTAGGATGTTCGAGCGGTTCCTCGATGTATTCGATACGATACTGGCTGATTTCTCGCAGAAACTTGGTTGCCTGATCCAGATTCCAGAGCCTGTTTGCATCGAGACGAATTCTGGCTTTGTCGCCGGCGGCTTTCCTGACATCGGCGATCCGTTTCACATCAATGACAGGATCATTGCTCCCGACTTTAACCTTCAGGCAGGTGTAGCCCGATAACACAAGCTCGTTCACTTTCTCGATCACTCTCAAACCATTGCCTGTCATTAGCGCATTCACAGGTACAGTTCGCACACAATCCGGTAAGAGCCAGTCGCAGAGTGGCAGCTCCAATCGTCGAGAGATCAGATCGGCAAGGGCAGTCTCGAAACCGAATCTTACAGAGGATGGAATCGGATCGCATCCTGACGAATGCTGATTTAGCAGCGAGCTTATTTCTTGGAGCGATTCGGGGATATCCACATTGAGAAAATTATCAGCAAGAACAGACGCGCACGATTGCGCCTCGCTGAGACTCTCCCTGCTATACCCATCGAGTGGGGCGATTTCACCTAATCCCGTAGCGCCATCCTGCGAGCGAATGATAATTATCATCCCGTCGCGTTTCCATTTCTCGCCGGTAGATGTCCTGATCGGGGAAGTTGTGTCTATCGAGTAGCGCTTCAGTGTGACATCGGCGATCTTCATATATTCCAGCCTATCGAGAATGTCAGACCATACAATGCGAGAAGTTTTCCGGTATTCGAGAGCAATTTGTTCATCGCCTCACCCGATGGTTCTGACGAAATTCTTTTGACCAGAAAAACCGCCGGAAAAGCAACAACTCCCGCAAGCATTGACCAGGGATGTTCCCCGTACAGAACATAAACCACAATAGGAATCAAAGCGGCTCCAAATACAAGTGCAACATATTCACATATTGCGAATGTCTTCCCCAATCTGACAGCAAGTGTGCGTTTGCCGGTTCTCGAATCCGTCTCCACATCGCGCAGATTGTTCACTGTCAGGATCGCAGTCGATAACATACCGGGAGCGAGTGCACAAAGGACAACATTCCATCCGAAATCGAGTGTCATTACATAATATGTGCCGCAGACGGCGACAGGACCATAGAATATCATCACAAAGATGTCACCGAGACCGTGATAACCGAGTGGATACGGTCCTGCTGTGTATAGTACTCCGAACAGAATCGATGCCAGGCCGATCACAAGTATCGGCACGCCGCCCCGCCAGACAAGATATATCCCGACAAGCAATGCGAGAGTAAAGACGATTATTGTTGCTGATTTCATCTGTGCGGGAGTTACGAGACCGGCCTGTGTGACCCGCATCGGACCAGTGCGGTCGGCATCATCGACATCTTTCAGGAA
>JAJRZO010000505.1 GCA_024275215.1 Candidatus Zixiibacteriota bacterium
AGCCTTTCTATGACAACAATATCTTCAATCCGAATATCCTGTCCTTCAAGACGCCCCCTGTCACGAAGATACCTGGAAATCGACTTCTCAAGCTTCGCTCTCGACCATGTGTATGACCATGAGTAGAATTTCGACCATTTGCAGTATCCATCATCCGGCATAGCTTTAAGATATGAACGAGGCTGCTTTTTCCAGATATCCTCGATATTGTCAGTCGCTCCGCCACAGGTCGAATGATAGTATGCGGTTATCAGCTCACCATTGCTGAGCAACACCTCGCCTCTTGTTGCTTCGATAGCCTTATTGATCCATCGATCTTCGACCTGCATGCCGGTATAAATCTGGTCTGCGACATCGTTGACCATATCATACGGCTTTTCCGGATTCATCCTGAAGCGCGAAAACGCATAAGTTCTCGATGCCACAGCCTGAGCCTTGAGCGCCTCAAACTCAGGTTTGCCATGATGGCCGATCTCAGGCGGCAAAACACCTTTCAGATAGTCTTCGGTGTAAATGGCATTGATAACCGCAATAGAGTCGTTTTCAATGATTAAGTCCGCAATTCCGCGAAATCGTTTCCCGTTGAGTTTCAGATGATCATTTTCATCCCTCGGAATTGCGACTACCCGGACAAGTGATTTCTCCAATGGAATTCCATTCCCCTCTTCCAGGTCGATCTTTCCATCAATAATCGAGACTGCAATTGCAGAGTTCGAACGATAATCGGTCGACTCACCCTCAGCGGTGACACACATGAGATCATAAGGGCCAGTGCACCTGAGATTGAGCTTCGATGTCTCCATTATCCTCACTCTGACAAACGGCCGCATGAGATGCTTGTAGCCCCTGCGCTTTTCAACATAGTCGAATCGCGCACAACCAAACAGGGTCAGCAATAATGTCAGAAGAGCAAGACCTTTGATGTATCTCATATCAGTGTGATTTTCCCAAGAATGACTTTCCTGTTCGCACCCGTTACATTTGGAAGATTTGCTGTGATATGATCCAAAGCCAGATTCGCGAGCAATGCAAACGAGATCGATTCGACGAAATCGGGATCAATTCCTGCAACATTCGTATCCGCCACAGCCACTCCCTCAAACAGCTCAGCCAGCATGTCCATTATGGATAAGTTGTGGCAGCCGCCTCCGCAAACCAAAGCTTGTGTAATATCTGTAAATTTCATCGCGACTCGAGTGATACAGTATGCGGTAAACCAGGATAGTGTGGCGAGAACAGACTCGGCGTCAATTCGATGCCGGTTAGAAAACCTGAAAACTCCATCGACAACATCCGAGCCGAATTGCTCTCTGCCAAGCGACATCGGCATCCTTTTGCGCAGGAATTCCATTTCCTTCAAATAATCCAATAGTCCCCGATCAACTTTGCCCTCGGACGCCAGCCTGCCTGAGCGATCAAATTCCCCGCCGAACAACTGTCGACAAGCCTCATCGAGCAGCATATTACCGGGGCCGCAGTCAGTTGAAACAATCTCATCGATGTTACACGACGCCGGCAGATATGTCAGATTCGAGATTCCTCCAATATTGACGATGACTCTCGCTTCGCCTGGCTGATTGAATAGATAGTGATGAGTTATCGGTGTGAGCGGAGCGCCTCGACCACCGGCAGCAATGTCTGCCGAACGAAAATCGGAGACGACCGGCAGGTCAAGCCTTTGTGATAATACTTCGGCAGAACCGATCTGAAGCGTCAAGGCGCGTATGCCGGAACGCCGTTTGCGTATTTCTGAATGATAGATTGTCTGACCATGACATCCGACAAGATCGACAGGAATTCCTCGTGCACGATCCGTATCGAGCAGTTTGCGAACGGCATTGGAATAGAATACGCCAAGCTCAGAATCGAGTTCGAGCAGTTCCTGCTTGGGTAAACTGTCATCGCATGCAATGTTCAAGAGCCTGGTTTTTAGTTTGCGAGGGAACGGGACATAGTAGTTGATCGACTCTGCGAGGCGATAATCCCTGCCAAATCGCGCAATCGAAATGTCAGCGCCATCAAGTGATGTTCCCGACATTATTCCGATAGTCCGGCGTTTTTCAAGCGGTTTATCAATGAAAGACATCGGCATGCTCAAATAGCGAACTTCCTTTTCATCTGTCTTGCGCGGTCGATTCTCTGCTCGATGTCATCAACGCTCAGTTCTCCCCTCCGCAACAGATCGAGAATCGTTTCCGCACAGGAAAACTGATCGTCGAACGAATGACAGATCAGCAGCATATCATGCCCAGCCATGATAGCGCCAACAACGGCAGAATGCAAGTCGCCAGCACCACCCATATCAAGGTCATCGGTAATGATGACACCATCAAAGCCCATTGAGTCCCGCAGGGTTTCTTTGACAACTTTCCGTGAGTGTGTCGCTATATTATCCGGGTCGAGTGATTGCGCTATAACATGCGTGGTCATTATTGCAGGGCAATTGTGCGCAATCGCGGTCTCGAACGGTGGAAACATATTTTGCACAAAGAAATCCTTTTCTCTGTCGCAAATCGCAACACCCCGATGAGGATCGATCAGCGAATCGCCCAGACCGGGGAAATGTTTCGCGCAGGATGCTATCCCGATTTCGGATTGAATATCAATGAGAGTTTCCACACATTTATTCACCTGTGTTACATCCGAAGAATAGCATCGCCGACTCATCAATTTGTTTTTACGATTGGTCAGCACATCTGCCACAGGCGAGAGATTCATGTTTATGCCATGTTCAAATAATCGCCTTGATGTCACAGTCACAGCATGTTTCAATCCGTTCATGTCCGATCTCTCGCCATAGTATGCCGTCGATGGAAATGTCGGAAACTCTGCACCGTGAAGCCTGTTGACCCTGCCACCTTCCTGATCGATAGCGACGATAAGATCGCTCGCGGTTCGTTAACGAACAGTGCTAATCAACTCTTTCAACTGCTTGGATGATTCGATATTTCTGTCGAACAGAATCACGCCACCGAGGCTATACTCGCGGTGGAATTCATAGAGCATGTCCAGATTATTATTCTCGAAACCAAGAATGATAAGTTCGCCTGGCGATGGTAATACCGTCGGCATAGGTCAGACCGAGATTACCTGGTTTTTTCCTGCCCCTTTAGCGCGATACAGCGCAGAGTCGACCGCTGACATCAGTTCATCGGTAGTCAACCCATTGTCCGGATAACTTGTCACGCCAACGGATACGGTAACATGGAGTTTCGGAGCGCCGCCATATCCTCCGAATGTTGTGGAATCGACTCGCTCGCGGATTCTCTGACCTATGACTACCGCGTCTGAGGTCGATGTCTGCGGAAGGATCACCA
>JAJRZO010000506.1 GCA_024275215.1 Candidatus Zixiibacteriota bacterium
GATCACCCGCATCGCCGCTTCCGGTGTTTTTTTCCAGACCCCAGAGATTGTCAGCCTGTACAAGCGCTACCCAGTAGTTTCCGAACGCTGTGTGACCCGGATACCATTCGTTAGTGTTGGTCGATTGTGTGTCATCTATATGCCAGATAAGCAATCCTGCCCCCGGAAGTGCGGCATCATAACCTGTTTTTCTTCTGTTCTCGACAAGGAAATACTCGGAGCCAATCGCTCCTGATGTCCAGAGCCTGTAAATAGTTCCGGATGTCTCGACATCAGGAATAGATACACCGGACATCGAAGTTGTCACGTTTGTAGCTGTCGAGAATCCGAGTTGTGTTCTTGACCAGGCATCGAAATGTGCAGGACTGTTGCCCATGGAGCCATTCCATGATCCACTCGCCATGATACTCCATTTGCCAACGCCGTGTGAAGAATAATCTGTGTCATAGAGATCCGGCAGACCGAAAACATGGCCGAGTTCGTGACAAAAAACACCGAGCGTCATATCACCTGCAACATACCAGTATTCTGGCATCATGCTGTATGTGTAAACATACTTTCCATCTTTTAGCCTCGGATTGATAGCCCATTTGTGAGACCAGATGTCATTTACGGATGAAGTCAGCTCAGCTCCTCTGCCGGCATGCACAACCATTAGACCATCGACATAGCCGTCGCCGTCATTGTCATAGTTCGCGAAGTTGACTATCGCATCGACAGCATCCACAAGATCCTCGACAAGTTTCTGGCAGTTGTTGGGATATGAAGCCCCGTTCAGACCATACTCACCGTTCACGTAATATGCGTAAGTCTGTGGTGCCGACGTCCACCCGACTGATGAGGGAAGATCAACAGTGACAATGTCGAGTTGATTGAACGACACTTCGTTGTAATAATGCCTGACCGATCCGACCTGATTGACATAGACAAGTGTATCGAAGTAAGTTGAATTTGTAATATTCGACTTGTCTGGAAAACGAACAAGCAGACACAGCATATTCTTCGATGCAGTCGGAGTTGAATTCAGCCAGTCCTGAAAATTGATTTCTGCGGGCTGATCGATTCCGAATTCACGCCATTGTTCCTGCAGTTCAGCGTAATTCTGCATGATCGCAGCGGCATTCGCCAGGTTCGCATCATCGCCGGGTTCACCCGGATACGGTGGCATCGAGAATGCCTCACCCGGTAAAAGTGTCCCGGCAATCAGTGCAGTAAACATCAGTAACAATATGATCCGAATTTGTTTTTTCATTTTATCTATCCTTTCTCCTTAGAAATTTATTCCTGTTGAAATTGCGAAAGATGCGCCCCTTCCGAGTGATGGAAGCGCTGTTCCTGATGATGCCCATGCGACATCAAGGAAAAATGAGGATAATCTCAGTCCGCCGCCAAGAGCGAGCGATGTGCCGTTAAGTCCGCCGAATGCAAGGCCTCCTCGCAACGGCAGGAATCCTATGCCTGTGAATTCTGTACCGAGCGACAGTTGTGGAACTCTGTTGGCGCCTGCTCTATTCGCCAGCCCGATCTTGAGATCGCTTGCGAAAAGAAAACTACCGAGTGAGTGAGAAGCGCCGAAACTGATTTCCGGAGCGAGTGATGTCGAGAATGCCCCGATCTCGTACTCGGTCTCTTCTGAAATGGCTGAAGAATCGTCATTTGCGTTTTCTGCGGTCAGCGAGATGAGTTCGTATGTGTATTCGTTTTCTTTGGTATCCTTGTTCCAGTTGATTTTCGATGCAAGGTTTGTTATACCTGCTGAGAATCTCCAGTCGTTGCGGAATGATACCGCAGTTCCGACATCAAGACCATACCCTGATCCGCCCAGTGCTGATCTGACAACTACGCGACCATCGCCGTCGATGCCATCGGCTTCTGTAGTGACATTGCCGGTTGCTTCGGAAACTTCGAAATAAGCAAGTCCCTTGATGTACTTGAAATTGATTCCCGCGGTAACCTCACCCCAGTTGAATGTTTTTACTTTGCGACCATAGGCGATATTGAGATCACCATGTACGACGCCTTCAGCGTCGGCGTCGCTGATAGATACAGTCTCGCCGATTTTGTTGCCGAAGAATGCCAACTCAACAATGTCTTTGGAAATGTTGCCTGATCCGGATGCTTCCACAGTTGTTGACAATGCGAGTGGCCCTGCGGAAAACGAAAGCGCGGAAACGGCGGAGTGTCCTCTGAATTCGAGACCACTCTCAGGAATCTTGTCCAGGATTTCTCTTTTGTCGGTGTCGGAGAGATATTCTCCGTTATATTTCTTGTAGTCTCCGACAGAGAAGGCGTTGTTGTTCAGCAATGAGCCGAGACCCAAGATTTGCAGTCTCGGACCGGGTCTGCTGGAAAGCGCAAGGTTTGCGGGATTCACGCCGATTGCGTCATAGCCATCGGCAACTGCCGAATAGCTTCCGGCCATTGCGATGCCGCGCGCGTCATCCCAGCCGGTGGCTGAAATGCCGCCAACTATTATCAACATTGTCGCAGCTACTAATCCTGTACATTTCATTATCTTCATCACAATCCTCCTGATCTTGCTGTACTAAAAATCCCCGACCCGTGCGTTGACGGTTATGTATGCTTGAACATTGATGTAATCCGACGATATGATTTTTACGGTCTGCCCATCGGTGCCGGGGAATGAAATCACCTGACCGACATAGAGTTTGTCATTCCTGAATACCTGAAGCTCTTCGTGTGTCAGCGAAATTGTTGCGTCGGAACCGACTGAATCGACCACCAGTCCGGATTGTCCGACAATACCCGAATTGACGTCGAGTGGCCCGATCGTGACTTCAGGTTCATCGAAAAGAGTGAGCGAGTCACCGCCGAGATAGAGCGTTAGCGTTGCAGCAATCGGCAGATGGTTTGCCAGGTGAATGTTCGCGGTGCCGTTGTTGAGCCGGTTGACATCCTCGTCATCGATGTCATTGAGATCAGCTTCATTGATGTCGCTTTCAAATTCGGTCTCGCCGATTTTCATTGCCAGAGGCGAAGTGATTTCGACATTTCCACAGATGAAATCGTCAGTAGTCACAGTTCCCTGAGAAACTCCATCGCCGACAGTAGCCTGCCCTGAGACTGTTATCTCAGACGGAATCGGATCAAGAAAATTGGAGAGATCATCTATGACGATTCTCGTCACTCCCGGTTGTTCCACCGTTCCAGGTGTCAGCCATTGGGAAATATCGAGTGACTGGCCGCCATCGCCTTCAAGATGAATATCAACGTTGTTCGGAAGATTTACCGTGTTTTGCACTGTCATTGTCAGGATTGCACTTGTCAGACTGAAATTCTCGAAACCGTCGGGAATTTCAACGGACTCGGTGACAGGGTCAATCTCGATTTCAGTCGGCTGAAAGATTCCTGAGACAGACTTGAATGTCAGATTGCCGACAGTAATATCAACATCAAATCTGTCGCTTTCTGAGACCTGGACAGCATCCTGCCCGCTACCCGGCAAAGAGACATTCGTTTCGACATTCACTGTAGGATGAAGTTCGCCGAACACCGGCGCGAAATCATATCCGGTAAGATCGTACGTGACCAGCTCGCTTTGTTGCGGCGGAAGGTTCACCGTGAAGCTAAGCGGAACATCA
>JAJRZO010000507.1 GCA_024275215.1 Candidatus Zixiibacteriota bacterium
GAGAGACTCTCCTCGTTGATCTCGATTGGCGCGATTCTCATCGGGCTGGCGTATTCCATAGCAATTCTGATAAGAGTACTCGGCAATCCCGAACCGTTCGAGATGTCATTTACATGGTTGCAGCTTGCCGGGTTCCATCTCGAAATCGGTATCCTGATAGATCCCCTGACTTCGATTATGCTGATCGTCGTCTGTACGGTCAGTTCTCTCGTACAGATATATTCTATCGGTTATATGCACGGCGACCCGAGATTCTCGCGATATTTCTCATTCCTGTCGTTGTTCACATTTTCGATGCTCGGTCTCGTGCTTGCAAACAACTTCTTTATGATATTCATCTTTTGGGAGCTGGTCGGCCTGACTTCATATTTGCTGATCGGATTTTTCTTCGAGAAGAAATCGGCTGCCGATGCTGGTAAGAAGGCTTTCATCACAACAAGGATCGGTGATCTCGGATTCATCGTCGGGATACTTCTTCTCGTGGCCTATGCCGGGACGCTGAATTATCACGAAGTGTTCAAACTGGTCGAAGAGGGTCATTTCTCGACCGGCATTATTACCCTGATAGGCATATTCATATTCAGCGGAGCAGTCGGGAAGTCCGCGCAGTTCCCGCTGCATGTCTGGCTGCCGGACGCCATGGAGGGTCCGACCCCTGTGTCTGCGCTTATTCATGCCGCGACAATGGTTGCCGCGGGTGTCTATCTGGCGGCGCGCAGCGCGACGATATTCGCAGCGTCTGATTCTGCTGCTATGGTTGTCGCCACAATCGGCGCGATTACGGCGCTCCTGATGGCAACTATCGCGCTGGTACAGAATGATATTAAACGCGTGCTGGCGTATTCGACCTGCTCGCAGCTCGGCTATATGATCATGGCGATCGGTCTCGGATCGATGACTGCCGGAATCTTTCATCTGATGACTCATGCTTTCTTCAAAGCTCTTCTCTTCCTCGGAGCTGGAAGTGTGATCCACGCGGCGCACACTCAGGATCTTCGCGATATGGGCGGGCTGGCCGGTAAGATGAAAATTACAACTGTAACATTCATTATCGGTTCACTGTCACTTGCCGGGATATTCCCGCTTTCCGGTTTCTGGTCGAAGGATGAGATTATCGCGGCAACACACGGGTATCCGATTTTCATGTTTATTGGGCTTGCTGTCGCATTTCTGACAGCATTTTATATGACCCGGCTTTGTTTTATGGCGTTCTTCGGCAAGCCGCGAGTTCAGGAGTATTACGATCACGCGCATGAATCTCCGAAGACGATGACTGTTCCGTTGATGATTCTCGCGTTCCTTGCAATTTTCGCGGGCTGGGTCGGTATGCCGTGGCTGCCGAAAGGCTTCGGAAGTTTTGTTTATTTCCATCACCCCCATCATGGCAGCCCTGATTACCTTCTGATGTTATTCTCGACGATTATTGCGGGTTCCGGCATCCTGGTCGGCTGGCTGATATACGGCAAGGGCGTGATTTCGCCGCAGAAGATCGGTGAGCGTTTCAAACTGTTGTACAATCTGTTATTGAACAAGTATTATTTCGACGAAATATACGACTTTATTATAATCAAGCCGCTATTGGCGTTTTGTAGATTCTTGTGGAGTTTCGACAGTAAGATCATTGATGGTATCGTTAACGGGTTCGCCAAATTCACGCTTTTCCTGTCATGGTTCCACAACCTGTTCGACAAGTACATTGTCGATGGCATAGTCAATGGCGCCGGTTACACTGTCTGGGGTATCGGGTCGATGATCAGGCAGGCGCAGACCGGGAGAGTACAAAACTACGCCTTCGTGATATTCGGCGGCGTTGTTATAGTGCTGGCAATAATGTTGAATATTTTTTAGTTGAGATATAGAAGGAGATTTCGATGGATATACCGCTGCTGACCCTGATGATTTTCACCCCACTGGTCGGGATGATCGTCGTCATGATGCTTAAACAATCACAGGTGCAGTTGATAAGATACACTTCTGCATTCTTCGCATCCCTGCCACTGCTTCTGTCGTTTCTCATGCTGGCCCAGTATGACTGGACTACTTCTCAACTTCAGTTTGTCGAGAATCATTTGTGGATTCCATCGCTCAATGTCTATTACCATTTGGGTGCCGACGGTATTTCTGTCCCGATGCTGTTCCTGACGGCATTGTTGTCGTTTATTTCAATAGTTGCATCGTTTAACATTAAGGATCGCGTCAAAGAATACTTCGCATTCTTCCTTCTGCTCGAAGTCGGCATGATGGGCGTATTCGCGGCGCTCGATTTCTTCCTGTTCTATGTTTTCTGGGAGATCATGCTTGTACCGATGTATTTCCTGATAGGTATCTGGGGAGGTCCGAGGAAAATTTATGCCGCGATCAAGTTCTTTCTGTATACGCTCTTTGGCTCGATATTCATGCTGGTCGGGATCCTGCTCCTCTATTTCAATACCGACCCGCATACTTTGAGCATAATGGAGTTGATCAAACTCGGACCTACGTTCGGGAAAGACCTGCAGTTGCTGGTCTGGATATTCTTCTTTATCGCATTCGCAATCAAAGTTCCGGTTTTCCCATTCCATACATGGTTACCGGATGCTCATGTCGAAGCTCCGACCGCTGTCTCAGTAATCCTTGCCGGTGTACTGCTGAAGATGGGAACATACGGTATCCTGAGAATATCATATCCGATGCTTCCGTTCGGTACGAACTACTTCTCGCTTATGCTGGCTATTCTCGGAACGATAGGTATCATTTATGGTGCGCTTGTGTCGATGGCGCAAAAAGACCTGAAGAAGCTCGTGGCGTATTCATCAGTGTCGCATATGGGTTATACGCTTCTCGGTATGTCAGTATTCTTCATAGCTTCTGACGGGACTCCGTTTATTACAGGGCTTTCCGGATGTATGTTCCAGATGTTCTCTCATGGATTGATCACCGGTGCACTCTTCCTTCTGGTTGGGGTACTTTATGACAGGGCGCATACTCGTGAGATCGCTGCATTCGGCGGACTCTGGGCCAAAGTGCCGGTCTATGGATCATTGATGGTCTTCTTCTCTATGGCTTCGCTGGGACTTCCCGGACTTTCAGGGTTTGTATCTGAGTTTCTCGTGTTTGTAGGCGGGTTCGCGAAGTATCCGGTTGTCACCGGTATCGCCGTACTCGGTGTTGTGCTGACTGCGGGATATATGCTGAGGATGGTGCAAAGAGTGTTCCTTGGACCATTCAACACCAAATGGGAAGGATTGAAAGATATCAGCGCAAGAGAGATTTTCTGCGTTGCGCCGCTATTACTCCTGACCCTTGCGATCGGTATATATCCAAAGCCATTGACGAATCTGATAGCTGCCACGCTTGAGAACATTGTCACTTTGGTGGGTAGATAAATGATTCCCGATTTTTCAATGCTGATGCCTGAGTTGTTCCTTTTCTTATGGGCAATTCTGGTTTTTTTGATAGACCTTTTTTTCCTGAAGGAAAAGAAGGATGTTCTCGCGTATGTTTCTCTGCTTGGACTTGCGATCACTCTTGTGCTTATCTGTATCGTTCCGGAGGGTCGGACATTCGGGACATCGTTTATCTCAGATGGTTTCGCCTTCTTCTTCAAGATTGTGTTCATTGCCTCGACAATGATTGCTGTAGCGAGTTCAGGTCAGCTCATTTCCCGGCTCCGGTACAATCGGGGAGAGTACTACGGACTTATCCTTCTGACGACTGTAGGGATGATGTTCCTCGCATCGGCAGGCGAGATGATTTCTCTGTATGTTGCGCTTGAACTGACAACAATCGGCTTGTTCATACTCGCTGCGTATCGCAAAAATTCGGTTGAGTCGGCGGAAGCAGGACTGAAGTATCTGATCCTCGGTGCAATATCGTCGGCAATTCTTCTTTTTGGGATGAGCATGACTTATGGTGTGACCGGAAGTACTGATTTTGCCCGTATCCATGATGTTATTCAGATGAAACTCAACCAGGGGATAATCAAAGCTGCCTGGGATGTCCATGTTCTTGGATTGATGATGATTATCGCAGGTCTTAGTTTCAAGCTGGCGGTTGTACCGTTCCATATGTGGGCGCCTGATGTTTATCAGGGAGCGCCCACCCCGATAACCTCTTTTCTGTCTGTAGCATCCAAGGCTGCAGGTTTGGCAGCGCTTGTCAGAATTCTGATCGGAGCGTTTGGGATTGATGCTTTCATGGATGACTGGGGAATAATGATCGCTGTTCTTGCTTCGCTTGCAATGATAGTCGGAAATATCTCAGCCGTTCTGCAGTCGAACATCAAGAGAATGCTCGCTTATTCTTCAATCGCACAGGCCGGGTACATACTTGTCGGTCTTGTTGCCATGTCGAGGTATTATTCGTTCAATAACACAAGTCCCTGGGACCTTGGTGTTTCGTCGATGTCATTCTATATATTGGGTTACATGTTCGCCAACATGGGAGCATTCGCAGTAGCAATTGCATTCTCGAATCATTACGGATCGGACAAGATCAGAGATTATGCGGGACTTGCGAAGAAGTCGCCGGTGCTCGCCGCGACAATGTCGATCTTTCTTCTGTCGCTCGCGGGTATTCCACCACTGGTCGGATTTCTCGCCAAATACTATATCTTCGCGTCTGCAATTTCTGCCGGAGGGTATCTCTGGCTGGTTTTAATCGGTTTGCTGACCTCGGTGATTGCGCTCTTTTACTATGCTTCAATTATTCGCCAGATGTATTTTGTAGAGCCAGCCACAGATGAGAAAGTCAGTGTTCCACCGCTGTTATATGCCACGATTGGGATCGCGGCGTTTTGCACCATTCTCATAGGATGCTATCCGCAACCGTTTGTAACCCTTGCGGAAAAAGCGACTTCTGTCTTCGGAGGGTGATCAATTCTCTTGACATGCTGTCCCTTTTTGTATATTTCGGACAACTTGTATGTCAGTCGTCAGATCAATAGCCAATACGGTCAGAAACCGTTTCATCTCGGGACTACTCGTTACAGTTCCACTTGTGATCTCTTATCAGGTACTAAGCTACCTGCTTTCCAGACTCGATGGAATGCTGAATCCGATTGTGACCGATTACCTCGGATACAAGATCCCCGGACTTGGCATTGCGGTAACTATATTGCTGGTTCTGATGGTTGGTATTCTCGCGCGGAGCGTTGTCGGTGGGAGACTCGTTCATACATGGGAGAATTTCCTGACAAAGGTTCCCATCGTAAGAACAGTCTACACCCCGGCAAAACAGCTTCTGGAAACATTTACTCTTCGTTCGGAGTCGTCATTCAAGCGAGTTGCATTCGTAGAATATCCGAGAAAGGGAATATGGGTGATTGGATTTCTCGCACAAAATGTCGATCTTAGTAAAAGAGGAATAGATGGAGAACGCATTGCTGTTTTTATACCATCAACTCCGACCCCTTTTACCGGATTCATGGCAATGATTCCCAAGGAGGACATTAGACAAACTGACATGCCGGTCGAGGAAGCAGTCAAATTTCTTGTTTCTGGCGGAGTAGCATGCCCAAAGGAAATGCTAACTCCCCGGCATGCGGAAGTTGACAGGATGGACAAGTCATGAAACTATCCAGACTTCTCGAACCCGAAATGATAAGCACCGGTCTAAAGGCGTCTTCGAAGGCTGAAGCAATAGTAGAGTTGCTTGATCTGGTTGTCAGCAAGTACCCCAATCTTGATCGACAGTCAATACTGAATTCGATACTTGAACGGGAGGAAATCGAGAACACTTCGTATGGCAGAGGTTTTTCATTTCCACACGCACGCACCGACAAGGTTGATCGGATGTATGTGGCGCTCGGCATTTCGATTGACGGGCTTGGCGATGATACAATGGATGGCGAGCCGCTCAGGATAATTTGCCTGATGCTGACCCCGCGAAGCATCTCGAAATTCTATCTCCAGACTTTATCGGGACTGGTTGCGTTTGCGCGCGATCCTGAGCACAGATCATCGCTTTTGCAGGCCAGGACTCCCGAAGAGGTGATCGAAGTGATCGCATCATCCGGGATTGAACTCAAGAAGGAACTGACAGCCAGAAATATCATGGAACCTGATCCGGTTTCGGTATCACCTGAAACAACGCTCAAAGAAGTTGCGAATCTGCTCTTCAAACATCGAATATCCGGCCTTCCTGTCGTGAATGCCGAAGGTGATGTCATCGGTGAAATTACGAATCGCGATCTTATACGGGCTGCAATGCCAAACTACAAGTCGCTCATCTCAAACCTTGCTCTTACCTATGAGGCAGAACCTTTCGAGGACCTTCTGAAAATGGAGGACAAAATCACGGTAAAAGAACTGATGAGCACTGACATCTATCCGGTTGAAGAAGACACATCGGTTACTGAACTGGCGGCAATGATGCTTTTCAAAGACCTTTACCGAGTTCCTGTCGTGAGAGGTAAGAAACTTGTTGGTCTTGTAGTTATATCAGATATGGTTGGAAAGATCATCCGAGGCTGATCTTTTCCGTCTATATATTTGATTTAGACCCTGCTAATTCCGATTCTGCTTGAATGTATCCATACATTCCGTATATTGGCGGCCATGAAATCGGGCGTACCTGCGTTGTAACGCCCCAAAAAACTGTCTGGCTGGGACTGGTGCTTTCTTATATGACTGAACTGCTTTCAAATAAATATTTCCTCTGCATCGGCTTCAATATACTCGTCTTGTTGATGC
>JAJRZO010000508.1 GCA_024275215.1 Candidatus Zixiibacteriota bacterium
CTAAGGTGAAAACTGCCGGTATGGTCGGTGATCTCACTGTCAGCTATGTTTATCCTGATAAGATCAGGAACGATGTTATACTGCCGATGGCAAAGATGGTGCAGGCGGCAGATGGTGACAACATGTGGACTGTCGATATTAATGGCCAGCCTCGCAAGATGTCCGGTGATGAGAAAAGAGAAATGGTGACAACACTGTTCCTCGCATCCGGTAAGTATCTTGAACCTGAGTACCGGGGTAATGCTGTCAAATACGATGGCCAAATCGATGTCGATGGGACAAAATATCATGTCCTGACAATCGAGCCTGAAAAAGGCCTGACTATGAAGATGTACATTGATCCTGAGACCTATCTTATCAGCTTCACTGAGGCGAAAGTACAGATGTTCGATGTCCGTGTCGTTCAGGATGATTACCGCAAGGTTGACGGTGTTATGGTGGCGTTTCATACTAAGCAGGAAACCGGCGTGCCGATGCTTGATATGGAATTGACGACGACGTCTCAGGAATTCAATGTTCCGATTGATTACAGTATTTTTCGATTTCCTGGGGAAGAAGAATCCGTTGACTATTCAATTGCAGGGGGCGGTCCCTCGCGGACTGACTTCAAGTTGCGCGGAAATCATATCTATATTCCCGTGAAAATCAACGGGACAGGACCATATAGTTTTATTCTCGACAGCGGCGCGGGTATTACTGTTGTCAGTACCGGCATTGTATCTGATCTCAATCTTCATCAAACCGGCGAACTTCCAGCAGTAGGCATGGGAGGTGTTGAAGCAGGAAGTTTTGCTGAAGCAGATTCGATATCCGTCGGCGATGTCGTGATCAGGAATCTTGTCGTCGGAAAAATCGATCTCGAAGGATTGAATCGATTTACGGCTGAAAAAGTTGATGGTATTCTCGGATACGATCTTTTTGCGAGATTCGTGGTGCAGATTGACTATTACGATTCTACGCTGATTGTCTATCTGCCGGATGACAGCAGCGCGACGGCAGATGGCTGTACACTCGATATGGAGATTGAGATAAATCACCCGATGATTGCGGGGACGATCAATGACTCTATCAGGGGACGATTCAGGGTGGATACGGGGAGCATGAGCTATCTTGATCTCAATAGCGACATTGTGAAGGAATATGATCTTGTCGGGCAATCGCGCACAGAGCCGGTTACGATGCATTTGCGAGGCATCGGAAACGAGACTGTCGAGACGCTTTATGGAAGGCTTGCGTCATTGAAACTGTGCGATTTCGAGCTTGCGGACATTCCGTGCGGGTTCACCCTGTCTGATTCCGGTATTCTGGCGATGGAATCAGTAGATGGTAATGTCGGCGGCGGTGTCCTTTCGAAGTTCACATGTACGTTTGATTATGGTCGAAACAGATTGACACTCAGCCCCAATCCGGATTTCAGCGAGCCAATCGAAATACTATCTACGGGAATCAGACTGATGATTGATGACGGACAGTTTATTGTTGCCGATGTCGTGCCGGGTTCATCAGCTTATGAGAAAGGGGTCGCGACAGGTGATACAGTGTTGTCGATTGATGGGGATGATTTAAGCGATTTCAATATGTCCGAAGCGATGGGACTTTTGGAACCGTCAGGCCGTGAAAGTGTTGAAGTCGTGATACTGCGTGACGGGGAAAGCAGGAAAATCAGACTTGACAGGCGAGAGCTATTTTAGCTCTTTCGGCCAATGCGATGCAACAGTGTAAGAATCGTACCGGATCATGATGCTACAAATCCTTCAACGGAGGGAATTTTGAAACTCACGGTGCTGGTGATAGCCATGATTTCTTTATGTGCATCTGTTGTCTTTGCACAGAATCAGCGGCAGGAGGACACGAAGAGAAAGCTCCAATATGCAGGCGTGAGAATCGGTCTTTATCACACTACTGCAACCGATGAATCTCCGTTTGAAGGAATGCCGGTCACCTCGAACATTGGAAGCAATGCAGTGACAGCAGAATTTTTCTTCAACTATTTCTTCATAGATCAGATAGGATTTGAAGTAATCCTCGGCAGCATCAGCAGGGGAGACATTGAATTCAAGGACGATCAAAGCAACAGGCTGTTCGGATCGGCGAGTGTGTACCCGATGGCGTTTGGACTGAAACTGACTCCACTGACGAGCCTGGTATCAAGGCGTTTTCGGCCGTATATTCACGGTGGCGGATCTCTTGTTGTGACTCGTGAGCTATATGAAGGCGGTCAGCTTGCGGGACAGTACTACAGTTCTTATGCTTTGGCAACACGATCCGAGTCAGATTTCGGGTGGTGGGCAGGTGGCGGGATCGAATCATTCGTGTCGTCATCAATTTGCATCACATCAGATTTCAAGTATCAATCGATCAAGTATAATGAGTACATTGCTGGTCGCAAAGACCATTCAGGGTATCAGATTACTCTTGGAGTTGGATATATTTTAGGGAAACGATAGACTCTTTCACGGAGGAACAATGGGAACCAGGATCGCAATCAACGGTTTCGGCAGAATCGGACGGCTGGTACTTCGAGCTGCGTTGAAAAAGAACTCAAGCCTCGAGTTTGTGTCGATCAATGACATCACCGATGCAAAAACTCTCGGTCATTTGTTCAAGTATGATTCTGTGCATGGCATTTTCGATGGTGATGTGTCGGTCGACGGTGAAAATCTTATCGTCAATGGTAAGAAGATACAGGTGACCGCCATTCGTAATCCCGCCGAGCTTCCACACAAGGCGAACGGCGTGGATATTGTCATCGAGTGCACAGGCATATTCCGCGACAAAGCAGGCGCCGGCAAGCATATCGAGGCCGGCGCGAAGAAAGTTCTGATTTCTGCTCCAGCGAAGGATCCGGACGGGACATTCGTGCTCGGCGTCAATGATGATGGCTATGACAAGAGCAATCACAATATTATATCGATAGGTTCGTGTACGACAAACTGTCTCGCACCTGTTGTCAAAGTATTGAATGATTCTTTCGGGATCGAACATGGCGTAATGACAACGATTCATTCATACACTAACGATCAGCGGATTCTCGACCTGCCACATAAAGACCTGAGGCGTGCCCGTTCCGCCGCATTGTCGATGATTCCGACAACGACTGGAGCAGCCAAAGCGATTTCTCTGGTGATACCTGATGTTGCTGGAAAACTCGACGGCCTTTCAATTCGCGTGCCGACACCTGACGCTTCGATTGTTGATCTCGTTGCTATTCTCAACAAAGATGTAACTGTCGACAGTGTGAATGGCGCGATGAAATCGGCGTCTGAGAGTGGACCGCTGGCAGACTATTTCCAGTATACTGAGGAGCCTGTCGTATCTACCGATATCATCGGCAACCCGCATTCATCGGTGTTTGATTCACTGCTGACGTCTGTCATGGCAAAACGAATGGTAAAAGTGTTCTCGTGGTATGATAACGAGTGGGGATTTTCGAATCGCATGGTGGACATGATGGAGAAAATGTTGTAAGCGTGTTAACTCTGCGGGAGAGAAGAGTTCGATTATGAACAAACTCATTGTCGATGATCTCGACATGAACGGCAAACGTGTTCTTGTGCGGGTTGACTTCAATGTCCCGTTGTCGTCTGACGGGGATGTTGCGAACGATCTTCGCGTGAGAGCTGCCTTGCCGACCATCAGGAAAATAATATCATCGGGCGGAAAACCTGTGCTGATGTCGCATCTGGGAAGACCGAAAGGAGAGCGGAAGCCGGAGTTTTCACTCAAACCTGTTGCAGCGTGTCTGTCCGGATTTTTGGGGAGTCCTGTGCAGTTCGCATCCGATTGTATCGGAGATGAAGTCGTTGCGCAAACAAAAGCTCTTGAAGCCGGTGAGACGATGCTTGTCGAGAATGTACGGTTCTACAAGGGTGAAACAGACAACGACGATGATTTCGCGAAAAGTCTTTCCGAACTGGGTGATCTCTATGTGAATGACGCATTCGGAACTGCCCACAGGGCGCATGCTTCAACTGTCGGAGTAACGAAATATTTCGACAAGTGCGCTGCGGGTTACCTGATGCAAAAAGAGATAGAATATCTTGTCGGTGCACTCGATCAACCGGCGCGGCCGTTTGTCGCCATTCTCGGTGGCGCGAAAATATCGGGCAAGATCGATGTAATCAGGAATCTTTTCGACAAAGTTGACAGTATACTCATCGGTGGCGCCATGATGTTCACGTTTTTCAAGGCAATGGGCTACGAGACTGGCGATTCGCTTGTCGAGGAAGAACGGATCGACATGGCGAAGTCAGTCCTCGAAGATGCAAAGGCTCGGAATGTTGATTTTGTGCTGCCGACAGATGTTGTGATTTCAACGGCTGCGGATGGTTCGGTTCCCGTACAGACTGTGGATGTCAAGAGCATTCCCAAAGGCTATAAAGGACTCGATATCGGGAAGAATACTGTGACTAAGTTTAAGGATGTTATCTCGAATGCGAAAACAGTAGTCTGGAATGGTCCGATGGGTCTCTTTGAGGTCAAACAATTCGCTGTCGGTACGAGCGCGATCGCACAGGCGCTGGCTGATCTGACTTCGAGCGGAGCTGTTACTATTGTTGGCGGTGGCGATTCGGCAGCGGCGGTTGCCAAATCAGGCTTGCAGGATAAGATCACGCACATATCAACAGGCGGTGGAGCGAGTCTGGAATTGCTTGAGGGGAAAACACTCCCAGGACTTGCGGCATTGACGGACAAATAGAATCTCGAACTGACAGGAAATGCGATGAGACAATACATTATTGCAGGCAATTGGAAGATGCACAAAGACAGCACGGAGACGCGTGAACTTTGCGAAGCGATAAGAAAAGGTCACACTCCGGACAGTCGCTTCGAGTTGATCGTGTGTCCTCCATTCACATCGATACCTGCTGCGGTAGAGTCACTCTCCGGAACCGATATCGCTGTTGGTGGTCAGAATATGTGTTGGGAGAGTGAAGGAGCATTTACCGGCGAAGTAAGCGCTTCCATGCTCTTGACATCAGGATGCAAATATGTTATTTTAGGTCACTCTGAGAGACGACAGTACTTCTCAGAGAGTGACCAGTTGATCGGTAAGAAAGTTCAACTGGCGTTGTCTTCCGGGCTTCTGCCGATAGTTTGTGTTGGCGAAGTGATCGAGGACCGGGAGGCAGGCAGGACCGAAGATGTCGTCGGCAATCAGTTCGACGGCATTTTTGCCGATATTGACAAGACCGGTTTTGATAAGTGTGTCCTCGCATATGAACCTGTCTGGGCAATCGGCACAGGCAAGACCGCCACTCCTGAAATGGCGGAGGAGGTTCACAAGTTCATAAGAGGCAGGATCGCCTCGAAGTATGGGGATGAAAGCGCCGACAAAATGCGAATCCTCTATGGAGGTTCTATGAAGCCATCGAATTCGACAGAGTTGCTTTCGCAGCCTGATATTGATGGTGGCCTGATCGGAGGAGCGTCGCTGAAGGCAGAGAATTTTCTGGGAATATCATCAACTGTGAAATAGGGCGTTCGAGTTGGGCGCTCATCTGGAGGAACTTAGTTGTTCACGATCTTAATCACAATTCACGTTATCGTTGCTATTGGGCTGATTATTTCGGTTCTGATGCAGTCAGCGAAAGGTGAAGGTCTCGCGGGAGCGTTCGGTGGTGGCGGAGTGTCCGGCGCGGTATTTGGTGGAAGAGGCGCAGCACCATTTTTGTCCAAGGCAACCACTGTGCTCGCAATCACGTTCATGGGAATGTGCATACTGCTGACATTGGTGACCGGGGGCGGTCGTCAGACATCAGCCGCAACATCGGCGGTTCAGGACTATGCGCGCCAGCAGGCGGAGCAAGTCACGCCCAGTGATGTTCAGGAGATCAATGTCGGTAAAGGTAATGCACAGAACCAGGGTCAGGGCGAATTGCCTGTGAAGGTGGTTCCGACCGACCAGCAGCCGACGCAGAATCAGGGCACGCAGACTAATCAGCAACCGACGCAAAATCAGGGTACGCAGACCGAGAAACAACCTGACAATGGTTCAGGCGGCTAAAAGATTTACACATTGAATCTGTCTCGTACTTGTTATCATGGATGATAATCATGGCGATATTGACGCCGAGGTGGTGGAATTGGTAGACACGCTATCTTGAGGGGGTAGTGAGGCAACTCGTGCGGGTTCAAATCCCGCCCTCGGCACTATAAATAAACGCCTGTAACCATAACGGTTGCAGGCGTTTTCGCTTGTATTCAAAGGGTGTTTGGTGTGGTCTCAATAAGCCGTAATTGCCCCATATCGCCCTGTACGCACCTGAAAAACACGACAGTTTTACGACAGTCAGAATTTGAGCTTATCGACCGTTTTGCTCAAATGATCGGGGGCAAGATGGGCATAGATCATCGTTGTGGTGATGTCGGAGTGTCCAAGCAGTTCTTTGACTTCCGGTATGCCGACCCCGGCCATGACGAGGTGTGATGCAAAACTGTGGCGCAAGCTGTGAAGGCTGCCGGATAGATTGAGGCGACAAACCAACTCCCTGAATCTGTCTGTGAAGTTACCGATTGATCGAGGTCTGAAGGCGTACTCGTCAGAGTTGTCCAATGAGCGGAATGCCGCAAGTGCTGACTTGTTGAGCGGGATTGTCCGGGGCTTTCGGCTTTTCGTCTTATATTGGCAATGCGGCATGACTGTCAACTTCCTGTGCTTCAGATCAACGTCACGCCAGCGCAGATTGTAAAGCTCTGATCTTCTGAGTCCCGTATTGACGAGAATGATGATTGCAGTCCTGAGCGGTTCTGACGCATTGTCTATCAACAGCGCAATTTCTTCTTTGCTGAAGTAATGGAATTTTCTGACGGTCTTGGGCGGCTTGACTTTGGCGATAGGATTAACCTCGATTACCTGCCATTCGACAGCGCAGTTGAGACAACGCTTGAGCAGTCCGAGGTAGTTTGCCTTTGTCTTCTCGGAATGATTCGTCAGAACCGTGGCATAGAAATCCTGTACGTGTCCGGGGTGAATCTGGCCGATCATCAGGATGTCTTGTTTAATGAAATATTCCTGCCACCTCAGCAGTCGCCGTTGCTCCATTTGCCAGCGTGCATATTTGCCCTCGATGTCATTCATAAACCGCCGGAAGAAATCACGGATTCTCGCGTCTGGTCGATGCTCAGGAGAGTTGTCGAGTTCGCCCCGGAACAGCTTCAATTCGATCTCGTGAAGTCTGATCAATGCAAGCTTGCGGTCTCGCGTCCGGGTCGATCGCTCATACTGCTTACCATTGAGCGAGTAGTTCAAATACCAGATCCCACTGCCCTTGCGTCGCCTGATTGTCGCCATGATTCTCCGTGAGGCCTCCGGGAGGGAAGGGGTGCTGGGTAATTAAATGTCGTCATCCTATAAATCATCCAGAATATTACCCTCTTTCTTTTCCCTCTCCAGGTCCTGCAGTTCAACGCTGCCATATTCGATCCCAAGTGTTATCGAATAATTATCACCCATAATCATTAGGATGACATTCGTGTCATGAGTTCGCCATTTCGCGTATTTTATCATCCCCCCAGTTGCAACGGCCATCCCCCATCTTGTAGCATCGTTCTTATAGAGATCATCTTTCCAGATAGTTTTGTCCTCGTTTGGCTCACCATATTTTCGCTTAAGCAAATCCAGTAATGTCATGTAATCTGCAATATAGTCATTATTATTTGTATGTGGATTTCTCAGCATGTATTTGCCGCGAACAAGTTTATTGTCAACAAATATGTATGCTGCGCCGGCATCCATATTCGCCAGTCTACATTCATAGATTAAAATATCATCTTTATCAACCAAGGGGTCACCGGCTTCTACGCTCTTAACTGATGCCCGGGCATCTCCCCAATGCGAGTTCCTGAAATCGCATGGGGATGTATTCGTCTTTGGGTTAGTCGCAATCGTATCATACACCCATGTGCCATCATTACGTAGAATTACTGCCTTGCCGTCTTTTGTTCTAAGGTTTTGATCGCTAAGGACTGTGGATATATTCCACATCAGCAATCCAGCCAGAATCATTGCCAGATGTCTCATAATAACACCTCCTACCCCTTCTTCTCCGTCGCGCTCCTGAGCAGCTCGACAACGGCCTTCTGAACCGACTCCGGAGCTTTCTCGAAAAGCGCGGTGAACTCTTTCGTGCGAACGTTTTCGCTCGCACGCTGTTTCTGTATTATCTCAAGTGCTTCATTTGCGAATTTCTTCAGGACTTCATCAGCTTCGGCTACAGGATCGCGGTCGAATAATATCTTGTCAGCGGAAACCTTCAGAGCGGCGCAAAGACCAGCAAAAGCGATAATGCCGGGCTCGGTTTCACCACGAAGGTACTTGGCTGCCGCATCGGAAGACATGGGATAACCGAGATTTTCGGATATTGAAGATAGGTGCATATATGAACGAAATCCCGCATTATTGAATGCCTCGGTCAGTTTCTCAGCTATTTCTTCAAGCCGAGCATTCTTCCAATCCGATCTGGTTTTACGTGCCACAACAAAA
>JAJRZO010000509.1 GCA_024275215.1 Candidatus Zixiibacteriota bacterium
ATAAAGACAAATTTCGAGTATCATTAGAGCTATGAGGCGGATCAGAGGAATTTATAAAATCATCTATAAAATCTTTATCATTCTCCGGTTTCTGCGAAGCGGAATCAGAATCGGGAGGAATCACATTCTGCAAAGGATATTGATCTGAAATTTGAGACTTGCAAATGATCTTGTGACTCATGTCCCCTTTGGAGGTGTATGCTGTCAGGTAACCACGACAGGACAAGAGGTAATGCACCGCAGAGTTCCGAACCCGATTCATTTTTTATATGCAACATATATGTCAGCTTCAATCATGATTTCATTCTCATAGTAATGGTGAACGAAGTAAAGATTGCCATCGTCATCGAGCGTGGGTTCTCCTGCAAATTGTGACACTATCAGTTCAGGTTCGCCCCAGCTTCCATTTACCTTGATTGAACGGAAGATTCCAGGTGTTCCCAGATATGTCCTCGTGAACCATAGCTCTTTCCCATCCGAAGAAACAAATGGGAAACCATCCATTAAATCTGTATTTACTGCGTCGATGTTAACAGGATCGGACCATGAATCTCCGTTCCTTGTCGTGACCCAAATATCAAAATCCCCTTTGCCGCCGGGGCGACTCGAATGGAAATACAGATCGTTTCCATGTATGTGAACTTCACCTATCTGTATCTCTTTCATCAAACGATCACCGGCATATTTCCAGTTCGCCCACTTTCCATTCACCAACTCTGCTATAAAAATGTTTACACCTGTGTAACCTTCCCGGACAGATGCAAACCACATTTCATCATCTTGTACGCATACGGCGCCATCCAGGGAAAGCTTGCCGGGGTCCTGCAACCAAACTCTTTTGGGTTGTGTCCAGGAACCGCCTTCCTTATGGGAAACCCACACACCTGTGACCTCATCAAGTAATTGTTTTTCGGGGGGAACTCTAACATCCGGGGTAAAGAAGAAATATAGTGTATTTCCATCCGGCAAGATAAATGGAGAATCCTCGGCTCCCGCGGTGTTTATTGGATATGGAAGCGGAATTGGTTTTTCATATTCATTTGAGCTAAGGTTTGGAGGATACTGATCTGTTTCCGGTCCTCGTTTTGATATATCATCCGGAATTTTATCCTCGCGATCTACCTCCACCCGATCGGTTGTTGTAGGATTATCATTATTGCAGCCCGATGTGGCAAGCACTCCGCAAAGTAATATCGCAACCAGTAATGCCTTAATCATCCTTGTATTCGCTTTCATTGCGACATCTCCTTTCCATTATCATTAGCATAAGCTGACGATGATTCTTTTTGCAGAGTTCGGAAGTGAACTGAAACTATGTGTAAATATTTTGTTCCCATCCTGCAAAACAGGGCACATAAAACAAGTGCCAATATCATTTCGAGAATAATAATTTGTTAATTTTACACTGACAATAATAATTCTATTTCGCGCACGTCAGATGTCCACATCTGCCGAGATTCAACACGAATGTTTGACAAATTGGAAAGTTTTCGTCAGGAGCGCAGGGCTCCTGACCTACAACTACAAGTGACAATGGATGTACATTAAGAAAAAGCCTCGATTGCCCGAGGCTTTGTAATTGTCCATTGATTCTTATGATCGGCAGATGTCCAGAGGTTGTCTCAAAAGCTTTGATTTACACAAGTGGAGTTCTGGCTTTGTCGCCCCCGCGAAGGCGGGGGTACATTTAACATCAACGCATTCAATGGATTCCCGCCTGCGCGGGAATGACGCTACTTATTTCCGTAAACAAGATTACCTGTATTTCACATCTATTGGGACAGCCTCTGAACATCCGCCGATCACGTATCAGCCATTCACGTGATGATCTATTTCAACAGGATCATCTTTCTGATTTCGCTGTATTGTCCGGCGGTCGCTCTGTAGAAATAGATCCCTGACGCGACACGCGTCCCGGCATCGTTATCACCGAACCATTTGACAGTTACAGCACCAGCCGCAGAGTAGCCGCTAATCGTCCTGACACGCTGTCCCTGGACATTGATAATCTCAACAGTCCATTCGGACGCCTCAGGCAGATACATTTCAAACTCTGTCTCAGGATTGAACGGGTTAGGATAGTTCTGCGACAGGCTGAACTTATCCGGCATCACTCCGACAGACCTCTGATTCACAGTGAGTTGATTCCCATAATAATCGCCAAACTCACTGTACACCAGATGAAGTTCTCCGTCACCTTCGACTGGAATACTCAGCAGCATATTTTCACCCGCTGCGATATGATTCGTCGAGAAGCTGTAAACCAGCACTTTCATCTGACCACCATCGATGTTGTATTTGACATCCATCGACGATGCACCGTTCAGAAGCACCGGCGCACCCGGCGTCACTTCGTTCGGATCGAAATCGAATATGAAGTATCCGGCCCCAACATCAGTGTTCGCATCAGTCGCAATCTGATACGAATCAGCATTTCTCGACATATTAACATCAATCTGATTTGCAAAAGGCGTCAGCTTCGGAATCGGCTGCGCGTCTCCCGTCAAAATCCTGATGAGGTAGATCAGATCGCCAACAGTCAGAGTATTGCCATCAGCATTGATGTCACTCGCGGCAATCTGCCCGGCTGGATTGATGTCGAAAACAGCCGGCCCCCAGATAAAGTAGTTCGTATATAACACGCCGTCAGCGATGTCGTTGGCAACATTGTTGAGATTCAAATCGCCGCGCAGGTCAATCGAATCGGGACTAATTATGCAGATACCGCCATTCTCGAAAATCACGCATCTTTCAGGTGAGGTCTTCCCGCCGATAA
Source organism: Candidatus Zixiibacteriota bacterium (assembly GCA_024275215.1). Taxonomy (GTDB): domain Bacteria; phylum Zixibacteria; class MSB-5A5; order JAABVY01; family JAHJOQ01; genus JAJRZO01. The sequence continues at coordinate 2,777 of JAJRZO010000509.1, forward strand.
GGCAGGCATCAGGCGCACCAACATTCGGATCCCGCGCGGATTCCGGATAATTGACATCATCGAATTCATCCCAAACCACACCATTGTAATCGAGAATCAGCTTATCTACAAAGAACGTATCTCCACCAATCGAGGAGAATCCGTTATCGCCACAATCAAGCCAGAAGAACTTAACGGGGAAGAACATTCCTCCGAAATTCACGTCATCAGTTGCCCTGAACCGCATCTGAGCAATAACACCATCCGGCCAGAATGCGTCAGTAGGCGGATGATTTGATCCGTTGTTAATATCAGCAATGCCTACCATCCTGACTATTCCATCAGGGCATGGTCCGCCTCCGCAGTCACCATTCGAAAGATAACGAAAAGTGAAATACTCCCAACCTGCAGCACCCGATCCAATATGCGAATCGAGGAATGTAAATGCCGAAGCATCAAATCGTACGAGAACATCGAAACCACCGATTCCTTCGCGGAAATCACCAATGATATCAAGAACCGTTTCTGCGCTGTTATATATACAGTCTTCAGTCGTTTCAATGGAGATTGTCATACATGCTGCCGTATCACAAACATCTACTGGTCTGACCGTCAACAGCATCGACACATCATCGTAGGCTCCGCAAATATCAGTCACGCGGTAACAGAATTCGTATGTCGTGTCTTTCAACACCGGTGTGAAACATGTATTCATTGTCACCGGATCAAATGTGCCCGGTCCGCATGTCTGGGTAACAGTCAGGGAATCCCCTGAATCAATATCATCGACCTCAATACCAACAAAACAAATATCATCATGTGTCGAATCAGGCGCACAATACAACACATCAATAGTTGTATCCTGAGCCGTAATTGTCGGTGGAGAATTGAACACGACCGTTATTCCGACAGTGTCTGTATCAGATGCGCCGCATTCATCCTGAACTCTGACCACGAATTCATACAATCCGGCAGCAGGCGGAGTGAAACAGACTATTCCATCTTCCGGAATAACCGTCCCCGAACCTGAGATCAATTCGAAAAGAAGAACATCATCCGGATCCGGGTCGGAATACGGATTCTCGAAACATATTTCTTCCGGTGAACAGAGCAGTATGGTAGTGTCGTTTGCAGCTTGTAGCTCCGGCGGATTATTGAATGTAACATTGACGAAAACATCATCAGAAATAAATTCACCGCACGCATCCGTGGCACGCAATATGAAATAATACATTCCCGCCGAATCAGGTGCAAAACAGACCTCACCATCGCGAACGACGCCATTCCCTGCTATAAGGTCAACCACAGGCTCTTCGCCGTCAGGATCGCTCGCCACATAACTGAAACAAACAGAATCTCCCGGCTCGCACGGTCTCACCGTTTGATTCTGATCGACCACCAGCGACGGAGGTTCGTTGACAAATACCGTCACACATATCTGATCTTCATCGAAAGCGCCACAGACATCTGTCGCACGAACCGTAAGGCAGTATGTCGTATCTCTGTCAGCCGGGAAGCAAACCTGACCGTTTTCATAATAGCCGATAGGAGTAACCTCGATTATAACCTCTCCGTCATCATCGATCATAACCGGAATGCAAACATCACCCTCGGCACAAAGCGAGTCAATGAAATCTTCGGGCAAGTCGACAATAGGATTATCATTCAGCCGGATTGTAACTGACGTCCAGGCTTCATCGATTGCGCCGCACTCATCAGTTACTCGGAAATCGAACATGTATGTTCCTGCAGAGTCAGGAAGGAAACAGAACCTGCCGGTTTCAAGATCAATATTGCCCGGCTGACCACCTGTCTGCTCGTATGTCAGATTCTGTCCGACATCGGGGTCATCGACCTCAATCACGAAACAAACAGAATCGCCAAGATCGCACCAAAACAGTGTATCGGCATCAGGCAGTACGATATTCGGATCGCGGTTGAGAACTACAGACACAGTCGCTGTATCATAATCACTCTGATCACACAGATCAGTCACCTTGACCACAAATTCATAATCGCCTTCTGCAGCCGGTGTAAAACATATATTTCCCGTTTGCGGATCGAGAGAACCGGGGCCGCTAATAAGTTCAAGAGTAAGCACATCATCAGGATCAGGATCGTATGTCGTAACATCGAAACAGATTTCACTCAGGTCACAAACGAACAGCGATGTATCAGGGGCGGTGACAACAGGCGGAGAATTCAGGTTTATGTCGATCTGTATCGTATCCTGATCTCCCGCTCCGCATGAATCCTTCGCAGACACAACAAATATATAGCTGCCTGCGCCTGTCGGCGTGAAACAGACTTCGCCGGTGA
>JAJRZO010000510.1 GCA_024275215.1 Candidatus Zixiibacteriota bacterium
AAATAAGTAGCGTCATTCCCGCGCAGGCGGGAATCCATTGAATGCGTTGATGTTAAATGGACCCCCGCCTTCGCGGGGGCGACAAAGCCAGAACTCCACTTGTGTAAATCAAAGCTTTTGAGACAACCTCTGGACATCTGCCGTGCACGATATACCCTGCAAATCATTCCACTACCGCTCAGAATATGCCCCATGCGGGCATGATCTACGGGTGTTCATGCCATTTGGTCAGGTGGGCAGCGTATAATAAATCCGTACAAATATCACCAGAATATCGCTTGCCTAATAATCGAACGTATATATATTCCCCGACTGAAAATCGTATGCCACTGGCATAAACGAGATAGGAAACAAAATGGCTGCTTACAACAGAATCTGTGTCGTCGTAGCAGGATCAATGGGTCAGGGAATCTCCCGCGTGATCGCTGCGACAGGCACGGAAGTTATACTGATGGACAAAGACCTGAACCTTGCGGTCAAAGGTGTGGATGCAATATCTGACGCGCTTGATCGAGAGATCGCAAGATGGGGGATCACTGAATCCGAAAAAAGGGCAATCCTGGCGCGGATCGAACCGGTTTGCGATTTCAAAGCGATCAAGAACGTCCGAATGGTGATTGAAGCGATTCCCGAAGATCTCGAAGCGAAACGTCTGCTTTTTGCGCATCTTGACAACATCTGTCAGCCTGATACGATTATTGTGTCAAACACATCGACATTGTCAATCACCGAGCTGGCCGCTACGACAAATCGTGCTGACCGTGTTATCGGCCTTCATTTTCTCAAACCTGTCCATCGTGTGCCGATTGTCGAAATCGTGCGGGGACTCAAGACATCTGATGAGACTGTCGAGGCGATAAGGGGTTTTGCAGAACAGCTCGACAAGACACCGGTAATGGTGTATGAGTATCCCGGATTTATCACGACCCGTATCATCGTCCCATTTCTGAATGAGGCAATGCATGTCCTGATGGAGGGGATTGCATCCGCAGAGGATATTGATACTGCGATGAAACTCGCGTTCGGACTCGAGATGGGACCGCTCAGACTCGCCGACATGATTGGTCTCGATGAATTGATGCACTGGATGGAGAACCTTCTTCACGAGCTTTCTGAACATAAATACAACCCGTGCCCGCTATTACGCAAAATGGTCCGAGCAGGTCATCTCGGTGTGAAGACCGGCAAGGGTTTTTATGAATATGATGAGGAAGGCAATGTGATTCGGCCATCAGAGGGAGTCAAAAGATGAATGTCCTCGTGATAAACTGCGGGTCATCATCGGTCAAATACCAGTTGATAGATACCGAGAAGCAGGATAGTCTTGCCAAAGGCGATGTTTCTCGTATCGGTATGACCGGCGCTGTGCTGACACACAGACCGAAAGACGGCGAGATGGTTAAGATCACCGGAGAGATGCTTGACCACATCATGGCTATTGAGCAGGTGATCAATGTGCTTATGTCGCCGAAACATGGCGTCATTAGAGACAAATCAGAAATCGACGCGGTTGGACACAGGGTGGTTCATGGTGGTGAGGAATTCACCGAGTCGGTGTTGATCGATGATGATGTCCGTCGTGAGTTGCGGAAGCTCATTGATCTTGCTCCGTTACATAATCCACACAATATCAGAGGTATCGAAGCCTGTTCGAAAGCGCTTGAAGGCGTGCCTCAGGTGGCTGTGTTCGACACTGCACTCCACCACCAGATGCCGGACTACGCGTTTATGTACGGCCTTCCGTATGTGTTTTATACGAAATACAAAATCAGGCGGTACGGGTTTCACGGTATGTCTCACAGATTTGTTTCGGTACGTGCCGCGAAAATGATTGGGATGCCGTACGAAGAACTCAAGATTATCACTGCTCATCTCGGGAATGGCGCTTCAGTCACAGCGCTTGATGGCGGCGTCTCTATCGATACATCGATGGGTCTTACTCCACTTGAAGGTCTGATGATGGGTACTCGTTCCGGCGATATTGATCCTGCTATAATTCTTCGAATCATGAGCACCGAAGAGC
>JAJRZO010000511.1 GCA_024275215.1 Candidatus Zixiibacteriota bacterium
CAAAATGCAGAATCTGCCAAGCTGCGGAGCTGATCAATAATTGGACAATCGGGCGAGAAATTGTAATTCTGGGAAGATGAATGGAAAAGCTGCGTTAAAGCTTCATCTTATGTTTGATGCTGGGGTGGCAGGATTCGAACCTGCGAATGCAAGATCCAAAATCTTGTGACTTACCGCTTGTCGACACCCCAGAACATTTGTTGCCGAAACTTAGCTGTCGTCAGTCAGAATACGTGCCTGACTGTTTTGTAATTTTCGCTCGTACGCATCCAATACTGTCCGCTCGATGATCTTTCTCATGTCGCTGTTGATCGGATGCGCAATGTCCTGGTGCGAGCCGTCTGGTCTTCGCCGAGAGGGCATCGAGACAAAATAACCCTTCGCCCCGCTTATCACTTTGAGTCCGCGTATCACAAATGCGTTATCAAAGGTGACGTTGGCGAATGCTTTGAGCTTGCTCTCATCTCTCAGCGTGACACGAACTTCAGTAATCTCCACATTTACCTCCTGACTTTCCCTTCCATGGGATTCTATCAGGCACCCCAAATATGTCCACAGCTTCGACCAACAGGCACGCAACTCAATCAGGCAGCAACCGGCATCAAATATAACACATCAATCTGAAGAAACATAATATCTCAACAGCAATCAAGTGCTTTCGACTGGTCGTAACTTCAGGAAACATCCTTACAGGACCTCGACTGAGGCTACCGCCATTTGGTTTTGTCAGATCAGCCAAAGCAATGTCGGCCTGAACCATTCGAAATGTAGGTTAACCGTTTTTCTTTGTCAAGGTCATTCTTGCCTGGACTTTTCCCAGATAATGTCCATATAAATGTGTAAATTTGTGTATCCTCATGATCTTGTACACCGTCAGGAATCCTTGAGTACCGTTGTGTGCCGTTTCTGTGCGCCGTCAGGAATCCTTTCCTGACGGCGCATAGGGATTCTTGACGGGTATAGATAGGGATACACCCTCTGCCAGTTTACACACTAAAAAAGAAATTACCCTTTTCCCAATTTACTAATTGAATTGATAATTGTCCCATTATTAACTATATTATCAACGATCACAAAAGAATTGATTCTTGCTGGGTGCCCCACCCTTTGGGTGGGTTTCTCGCATAAAATATCCTGTATTTTTGTTGACTTGACATAAGTCAATGTTTCTTTTGGGGCAAAAGAAGTAAATATAGGTCAAGTTAGACGACGATGCAGGTCTTTTGGTTCTGTAGAAGCGGTGGATGTCTCATGCTCTCTTCGGAATAACATTGCCGCATGGACTTTGAAGCGTATTACAAAATATTGTACTCAACTATCGCGGAGAATTTATGTCCGACAATGATCGCAAATCACGACGCGAATTCTTAGCTTCGGTGTTTGCAGGTATCGGAGTACTTGCAAGCTACAGTCTGCTCGCCGGAGAGGGGTTGATGTTCCTCCTTCCTGGTTCTGGCAAGGCAAAGACTCGGAAGATATTCGCTGGTCAAATCGATCAGTTTGAACCGGGGGCGGTGCGGACATTCTATGATATTTCAGGCAATGAAATACTTCTCAGGCGTAGTGCAGAAGGATTTCAGGCATTTGATTCAACATGTCCGCATCTTGGTTGCAAAGTCAGGTGGCAGAAAGAAAAAAACAGATTCCACTGTCCCTGTCACAACGGTGTTTTCAATCCAGACGGTATCGCAATATCGGGACCGCCCGGAGATGCCGGACAAAAGCTTACATCCATACCTGTTGAAGTTGACGAGAAAAGTGGCGTAATCTATCTCGAAGTTCGAGACGCAAAGGCATAAAGGCGGAAAATATGACAAACGCTGACGGCGTGAAGTCATCACTCAAAGAAATGTTTCCTTTCGACTGGGATGCTCTCCGGCACTTCGGAGCAGAACCTGTTCCATATCACTTGAAACGTTGGTGGTTTTGTCTCGGTGGTACAGTGCTCTATTTATTCATAGTTCAAATCATCACAGGGATAGCATTGACATTCTACTATGTCCCATCGCCGGACGCGGCATACGAGAGTGTTCGTCATATTACTCAGGATGTCAGATTCGGCTGGTTCATCCGCTCATTGCACAAATGGTCGGCGAATTTTATGATTATAGCAGTGTTTCTTCATATGCTGCGCGTTTATTTCACCGGCGGTTATCGTCGTCCGCGCCAACTCAACTGGCTGATAGGCGTATTGCTTCTTGGCACAACACTTGGATTCGGATTCACAGGATATTCGCTAATATACGAACAGGAAAGCTTCTGGGGTGCGACTGTTGCATGCAATCTGGCGGATGCGGTCCCGTTGATCGGCCCTACAATCGGAACATTCCTGAGAGGTGGGGCGACTGTGAGCGGCAGCACTCTGACGAGATTCTTTGTGCTTCATATAGGTCTGTTACCGACTGCGATATTTATACTGATTGGTCTTCAC
>JAJRZO010000025.1 GCA_024275215.1 Candidatus Zixiibacteriota bacterium
ATGTTTCTTACGGCACAAATCAGTGGGGGGCCTAAACTAGTCAAACATCTCGGGTGGTATGAAAACCCAAGAAACCTAAAGTTCGGACGCATCAGAGCAGGCCTGATGATTTCTAATGATCTTCGTTCCTATGCGAATATGAGCCTCATAGGCATTAATGCTTTATCTGCAGTGTCAGAAAACTATACACATCCTTCTACCGGAGAGGTTCAGTCATTTGGGTTCAGCAATATGTCATATATTGGATCAGCTATTCCTGAGTTACAAGGACAGGATTTGCAGGTTATGACGACGCTCCGCAATGATTTCAACATCCAACCTGCAGCAAGTTGGGACAATACAACCAATCCATTGTTTTTGAATGTGGCCGTTGATCCTGATAGAGGTGTATTTCAAAGTGGCCCACAGTCACAAGTTGCCCCTCAGTGTCAGGTTATAAATCAAAGCACAGCGTATGATATTGTATGGGATATTGAGGATCATGATAATTTGACCTACTCCGCCTCGATCCCTGTTTCTAATTTGCCTAATTATGTTGCAGGTCAGTCATATTCGGCAAGCGTTGTCTCTACTGGGTCAGATTTGTGCTCAAATAATGGGAGCGGTACTGATCAATGCATGCTCAATCAATGTACCGTCGGTGGTGCTGTGATTCAAACTCCTGATGGTGAAGGGATTTCAATTCCCTCAGCGAGTGTCACTGAGACAATTTGGGTTGGACTTGGTTCTGCAATTGGTGGAGGCGGAGGTGCATGGAAGAACGCTGCACTTCTTGATGACAATGCGGTCTCAGGGCATGTGTTAAACATTCAACCCGACACAATAGTCTCATTAAATCCTGCGACGATAACGGTCATAATGGACACTGCTGACATAAAATTCTTGGACTCTGCACATGTTCTTTACGTGGGGCGGTGGGATAATACACAAAGTGCCTGGGAACGGCTTTCTGCAACTTTAGACTCTGCAACCGGGATGGTTACAACAACTGACAATAGATTTGGGTTCTATGCTCCTATAATTGCTTTTGATCTACCCTGCTGCGTCGGCAATCGTGGCAACGTTGATGACATAATCGGCACCGGTGGACCTGTTGATGTCTCTGATCTGACATACCTCGTTGCTTACTTATTCCAGGGCGGTCTAACTCCGCCATGCCCGAGTTCAGGCAATGTTGACGGGATTGTCAGTACAGGTGGGCCGATAGATGTCAGTGACTTAACTTACCTCGTCGCATACCTATTCCAGGGTGGATCCGAGCCACCCGCCTGTTAGAGTCGATTTTTATCGAAAAGCGAAAGAAATATCATCACAAAAGATGTGTAACAGCCTCATAAAAACGTGTTGACCAATCAGGATTTTATGCTATTTTGTACCTAATGTCTACATTACGGTCTGTTTCTGTACTTGCCTAAACAACTTATGGCGATTCCGCCGGAGGTAATATGCGTCGTTTGACAACTTTTTTTATTGTTCTGGCAATGATTGCCGGGTCAGCTTTTTCTGCAGTCGATAGTGATGGCTTTCATGGTCCAAATCTTCTCAAAAAGAATCCAAATGTTGAGCTCTATGTAGCTTCGACAAAAGGGACACCGAAGTATGTTTCGGGGATTCTCAAAGAGGCCATTCCAAAAGGGATGGAATTGCAAGCAGCGATCAGCTTTTTTGAAGAAAATAAATCGGCGTGGCGGATGATTGACCCTGCTACAGAATTGATAGAAAGACAGCTCGATTATGATCAAGTCGGCGGGCGACACCTTCGCCTCCGCCAGACATATAAACAACTTCCCGTTATTGGCGGTGAGTTGATAGTACACTACAATGCAAATGATCAGCTCACAACTGTTAATGGCACGTATTTGGCTGATCTGACGGTAGATGTTCAACCAACGATTACTGCAACATCAGCATCAGCAACTGCAAAAGCGGATATGTTAGATACGTTTGCTCCAGGTCAGCAGTCTTCGATTGAGCTTGTTGTGTTTCCATGGCAGGGAACAGATCATTTAGCATGGAGAATCTTCCTGCTGTCGAGCACACCGATGGGGCGTTGGGAATACCTTATTGATGCTCACAATGGTGAGCTGATTTTCAAAGCTAACCGTATTATGAATGTTGAAGCGATTGGTACAGGTACAGGTGTTATGGGCAACCCCCGCAACCATATCGACACCGATGACAACGGCAGTAACTTTAGAATGATAGATTATACCCGTAGAGCATCGAACAACATCCACGGACATAATGGACAGATGGCCTCGGGGTCGGTTATTCAAACGTACATTGCCAGCTCTTCACTCCCTGGGACAGTAGCTACTGATGCAGATAATATCTGGGATAATTCATTAACCCAATGGCCGGCTGTTGATGGACACGTCTATTCCGCGCTGATGTATGATTGGATGTTAGCCCAATTTGGACGAAATAGTTTCGATAATAACGGCTCTTCGATGTTTACTTCTGTAAATTATTCTGCGGAAGGCGATAACAACGCATATTGGAATGGATCACAGATTGTGATTTGGAGTTGGTCAACTGGGTGGAGATCATTGGCTGGTTGTCCTGATGTTATCGCACATGAATGGGGTCACGCAGTAACAGAAACAACTTCAGGGCTTGTATATCAATTAGAATCAGGTGCACTCAATGAATCATTTTCTGATATGATCGGTTCGGCGTTTGAGTTTGCCCATGATACGATGGACACACCCGACTGGTACATGGGGGAAAATGGTGTGATAGGCGGTAATGGTTTTCGGTCTGCTTCAAATCCACATGAGTTTGGTGATCCTGATACATACGGTACAGGCGATCCATATTGGTTTGATGTTGTAGGATGTACCCCACAGTATACCAATGACTGGTGCGGTGTCCATACGAACAGCGGTGTTGGTAACAAATGGTTCTTTCTGCTTTCAGATGGTGGAACGCACAACGGTACAGTCGTGACAGGTATTGGTGTCGCTAATGCGATCAAAGTTGCGTATCAGGCGAATGCATTCTATTGGAACTCGAACAGTGACTACCATGAGGCCGCCTTGGCTACGATGTCGGCAGCTGATGATCTCGATCCGTCAGGAGCATGGAAAATTCAAGTTTCCAAAGCATGGAACGCATGTAATGTATCAGTACCGGGGCCATCGTTAGCATTCTCATATCCTCAGGGTGTCCCGACCACATTACAACCGAATGTTACAACGACTTTCGAAGTTTTAGTCAGTGGAGCTGTCGGGGGAACACCTGTACAAGGAAGTGGCAAGCTCCATTATTCAATTGATGGCGCACCATTTACTGAAGTTGTCATGAATGAAAAATCACCGAATCTTTATGATGCGGTACTTCCAGCGACAGCGTGCGGTTCGATAGTCCACTTCTATGTTTCCGCCCTTGAACAATCGTTTGGTCAGTATTTTGATCCGACACCAACTGATCCCTTTACAGCCCATTCGGCAACTTCTGTCAATACTCTGTTGGCCGACAGTTTTGAAACAGATCTTGGTTGGCGTGTTACTGGTGATGCGATTGCCGG
>JAJRZO010000512.1 GCA_024275215.1 Candidatus Zixiibacteriota bacterium
CCGGTCGTCGTTTCTTCAGTCCCCCCGAGGACGCCATCGATATAGTCCTTGCGTTTTGAATGGAGTGTTGAGACGACATCGCAGCCATCATCCATAGTCAAATGCGGTTTGGTGTCGATACATGCGTGCACATGATCGTAATACAACTTGTTGCTCTCGCCGCAGACCGCATAGACCGATACTCCAAGATGCTTGACAAGCGATGCCGCGACATCATCCTGTGTCGATAAAGGGTTCGATCCGCACAACGCGATCTTCGCGCCACCAGCCTTCAATGTATCGATAAGGTTTGCGGTTTCAGTCGTAACATGCAGACATGCGGCAAGCCGCATTCCCCTAAGCGGTTTTTCCTTCCGAAAACGCTCGCGAATCAAACCAAGCACCGGCATATATCTGCCGGCCCATTCGATGCGTTTCCTGCCCTGATCGGCGAGTTTCAACGATTTCACATCATAGTTTTTCTTTGTCATGTCACATTTCCTTTGCGATCTCGTCGGCTAAATCCGTTTTTTCCCAGGTAAATTCCTCTTCATCACGACCGAAATGCCCGTAGGCTGCTGTCTTCTTGTATATCGGTCTCCTGAGATCGAGTTTCTCGATAATTCCCTTTGGGGTCAAATCGAATTTCTTTTTAATGACCTCAGTGATTTTTTCATCGGAGTATTTTGATGTGTTGTCTGTCCAGATGGCGATCGATACCGGTTCCGGGATACCTATTGCATACGCTAACTGAATCGTGCATTTCCTTGCAACACCGGATGCCACAACATTATTGGCAATGTATCTCGCCATGTATGCGGCTGACCTGTCAACCTTAGTTGGATCTTTACCGGAAAATGCTCCACCGCCATGTGTTGCCATTCCGCCATAAGTGTCAACGATGATCTTTCGTCCGGTCATACCAGTATCGGATTTAGGACCGCCGATGACAAATTTGCCTGTCGGATTGATGAAAATATCAGTATCCGAGTCGATCATATTCTCAGGGATGACAGGATCGATAATCGCTTTCCTGAGTTCGTTTCTTGCATCTTCCGTGATCGATGTCTTCACATAATCGAGTATTTGTTCAGTGTGTTGACATGAGAGAACAATAGCGCTGACTCTCTTTGGAGCGCCATCGGCATATTCCACCGTTACCTGTGACTTGCCATCAGGCCTGAGATAATTAAGAGTGCCGTCTTTCCGAACTTCCGCCATACGTCTGACAAGCTTGTGGGCAAGCATGATGGGCATTGGCATCAATTCTTTGGTCTCACTGGATGCGTAGCCGGTCATAAGCCCCTGATCGCCCGCGCCTCCCGTATTGACTCCCTGTGCGATATCCGGTGACTGGTTTCCGATCGCGTTGAGGATAGAGCATGTTTTATGGTGGAAACCCAGATTGGGATCGGTGTATCCAATGTCCTCGATTGTCAACCTGACCACTTTGTCGATGTCAACATAAGTTTCTGTCGTAATCTCACCGCCGACAATCACAAGACCAATCGTGACGAACGTCTCGCATGCAACCCTGCCATCAGCATCATTCCTAAGCACTTCATCAAGAACTGCGTCGGAAATCTGATCGCACACTTTGTCGGGGTGACCTTCTGTGACGGACTCAGAAGTAAATAAGAATGACTTGCCCGCCATAAGACCTCCTGTATTGATTAAACATATTTTTCAGATTGTCACCGTTGCTCAGTAGCTGATCTCTGACGAATCACCCACATTCAGAATCTTGAAAGAGCCTTTTACAACGGCATGATTACCTATTAGCGACGATGTCAACCGGGCATTTTCCACGCGTGCACCTGTTGATATTATTGAATCGCTGACAATCGAATTGCTGATCGATGACCCGGCAGCGATAGATACATTCGGGCCGATAATAGATTTTCTGACGATTGTATCCTGATCGATATAGACAGGTGGAACCACCACGCATCCCTCGATGGATAAATGTGTCTTTCCATTCGGCAGTGATTCGAGGAGATGTCTGTTTGTTTCAAGTAATGTCTCTCTCTTGCCGCAGTCATACCATGAATCGATGGGACAGACATGGATACTCGCACCTTTGCGCAGCATCAGATCGAATGCGTCTGTAACCTGAAACTCACCGTTTGTGCGCAAACCACTGTTGTATATCTCATCCAGAGCTTCCCTGAACAGTTGTGTGTCCTTGATGTAGTAGACACCCACTACCGCGAGGTTCGATGCCGGATCCTCCGGTTTTTCGACTATGCTCGTAATTCTTGTTCCTTCAGTTTCGACAACGCCAAATCGTCTCGGATCATTGACTTCCTTTACAGCAATTACATTGCGGCCTGAATTGAGAAGGCAGGTCCAGTCAGTCTCGACAATCGTATCACCAAGAATGACGAGTAAATCTTCCGTCTCGTCAGGATCTATTCCGAGATAGATCGCATAACCGAGTCCGAGCAATTCATTCTGCCTGGCAAATCTGACATTGATGTCGTAGTTCTTCTCGACATAATCGATAATCTGAGCGCCGAGAAATCCTACAGTGATTATGACTTCCGAAGGATTAAGCGACAACGCTTCATCAAGTATATGCCCAAGAATCGGTTTGCCTGCAACATACAGCAGCGCTTTTGGAGCGCTGTGAGTATGAGGGCGAAGCCTCGCCCCGATACCCGCCGCTGGAATTATAACCTTCAAGACATAATACTCCCATCAAGAATCAAGCCTTTAAGTATATGGACACCGATCGTTGTCCGCAACTAATTTATGATCTTATTGAAAGAGTGAACCCAGTCGACAAACAGGAATTGAACCCGGCCTATCAGAAGGGAGACTCGCCCCATTACAGTATAACCGAAGTGTGCACCAAAGGAAACCATAATGAATACTGTCCCGACTTTGGCGGTAATCCCGAGCGCTCCTTTGTGTTCTTTCGAGAAGTAGAAGTAGATCAGTGTAGACACAACACCGATCAGGATAATCAGTGGTCCCCAGAATTCCTGACCAAACCTGCTCATCGTATCACCTAACTGTGGCAGAACAAAACCGTGCAACTGCTGAATGATGGAAATACCCGCGGTGTTTCCGACCACGAACGCGATTGATACTCTCGAAAGGAATGATAATCGATCAACCAGGCGGGTGAACATCAACACACCGAGCAGACCGGGGAGTATCAAACTGTACTGCCCGTTCTGGGTGATTGGAACCCAGAGCTGCTGCATTATCACAGAATGCCAGATTAGGCCGACATAGTATCCGGCTGACAAACCCGCGAAAATATGCTCAGCCAGCCGATAAAACGGGTTGTCTTTGTACAAAAACGAGAATATGCACAGAGTCAGGAACCCTGCAAGAGTCATTTCGAGGAAAAGTACAATGTCGTGGTTCATTTCTTTTTTCGACCTGCGAAATATGCGAAATTGCCGATTAAAATGAATATGATAATAGTTAGATGGACAAGCGATTGTGCTCCCATTCCGGCTGTGGCGGCGCCTTTCTCGCCAACCAGATACTCATATTCCGCCGCACCTTTCATTCCGCCAAGCAACCCGACGAGTTGATTCGACCTGACATACGCATAAAATTTCGGCGCCATCACCGCAGTCACTCCGGCTCCCATCTCCGAACCGAATTGCGCATTGACGAGGCCGACCCAGTTATCAACGATACCATTGTCTGAAACTATAAAGATGAAATCGAAGGCATCGTATGTATCGACATTTTTCATCATGGGCAGCGAATCGAGCGGTGTGTCATAATAATCTGTCGGATAAATCGATCTTATCGACTTGCCGAGTCCAAGCAACACAGCCTGATAATTCGCTTTATAGCCGAGATTCACATAGTCGATTCCATAGACTTTGCCGAATTTATCCGCCAGTGTTGACATCACACGATCGGCAATGCTCGGACCACCAAGACCAACCGTTGACAATGTGACTACTTTCAGATTCTTTCGCCAGCACTGCTTGAGCACAGCCACTGACATCGGTTCTGTTTCGGCAAGTGTCGATGGGTAATAATCAAAAGTCAGGAGAATCATCGAGCTGTCAGGTATCGCCTCAACCCGGTCATAGAGTTTCTGCGTTTCGGGTGAGACCTGCACAGGGAGCGGAAATATGACCAGCGTCGGGATAATCACAGATATCGAAATGAGCAGGTAAATAATCCTGCGGTCGATTCGCGCCAGTACATCTGCAATTCGTGTCAGCAAGCTATTGTCTCCCAAGATAGGTCCGTTCGATTCCGAGGATAATTCTGAGAGACATCGACGCCGCACCAAGCGCCGCACCTATGATAATACCTCTCTGAACAGACAGATTGGGATAGTTCATAATCCAGTCGGTGATTTCAGGAAGCTTGCCATAGATTAGTTCGCCGAGTGGAACCCGTCCCAGCATGACGATAGTTGCCGTAATCAACAGGATAGTTGCTTCAACAGTCCTCGCTCTGAATGCCCTGTACGCAGCCGATGCTATATAGAATGCCAGCAGTGAAAACATTGTTGACATCATCGGGGCGTTCATATTCTGGAAAAGCCAGTCATAGAGCGTTCCCCGTTCGGTACCTTCTATGATCGCTCCCAACGAGGACGCCACGAGGAATATCAGCAATACAGCCTTGTATGGCCAGCCTTTCCTGCGCTTCCTGACATCTGAAAGCGATACTCGTGTAATCGATGCAACTCCCAGCAATAGCGAAAATCCTCCTACTATTGTGACCCAGACGAGTTGTTCCTGTGAGAAATCGGCGACCGTCTGATCACCTGAAAAGAAAGTGATAATCATCAGGACGCCAGAGAAGAACGCGACTGCGACAGGAAGCTGTTTACCAAAGAATGAATGCATCAAGTACCCTGTTTTAAGATGCTGTAAGATACAAATGCTATCATTGTTGTCAATCGTTACCTGTATTACTACCAAATCAAGATTAGTCTTGTGGTTCGCGCATGGTTGGGACGCGAGTCTTAACTATTCAACGCGTCGGACTGCATCGACAACCCGCAGGGCGCGGACTGTCGGTTCGACATCGTGGACTCGGATGAAATGAGCGCCATTCAATGCCGCAATCACTGCTGCCGAGATCGATTCAGGCAGTCTGTCATCAGGTTTTGTTCCTGTGAACGATCCAAGAAATGCTTTTCGGGATGCGCCTATCAGAATTGGCTTGCCAAGATCGGCGAATTGCCGGATGTTGTTCAAAATCTTAAAATTATGATCAAATGTTTTTCCGAAACCGATCCCCGGATCGACAATGATATTCTTCTCCGCTATTCCAGCCTTGACAGCGAGTGCTATCGAGTCAGCCAGATACGATTTTATTTCTCCAATCAGATCAGTGTAATTGGGATCTCTTTGCATCGAACGCGGCTCGCCTTTGATGTGCATGACGACTACCGGAACATCATGCCTGGCGACAGTGTGTGCCATCATTGGATCGAATCTCAGTCCGGATATATCATTGACGAGATTAGCGCCCGCATTGATAGCGGCTCTTGCAACTGATGATTTGTAGGTGTCTATCGAAATTGGGATACTTGTTTGCCGCCGCAACTCTTCGACAACCGGAATCACTCGTTCGATCTCGCCCTCTTCAGACATCGGCTCCGCCCCCGGCCTTGTCGATTCGCCGCCAATGTCGATAATGTCCGCGCCATGCGAAATCATTTCGAGAGCGCGATTGATTGCATTGTCGGGATTAGAGTATTTTCCACCATCGGAGAATGAATCGGAAGTGACATTCAGG